>JAOPWF010000630.1 GCA_025965815.1 Mycobacterium sp. | reverse complement strand
AACAATTGGCGCGCCCGCGCACCTAGGGCCGGCCACCTTCAAGCAGAAGACTCGGCAGCAAGCCGAAACCACGTAAGGACACAACGAGATGATCACTCCCACAGGGGAAGCGCCAAAGCGACGCGGCGAGCGCACCGACAACTCAGTCAAGAAGCTGCCCAACGGCAAGGGGTGGCGCGCCCGGCCAACGCTCGGCACCGATCCGGTGACCGGAAAGCAAGTCCGGCCAACCAAGGTGTTCGCGACCAAGAAGGCCGCTCAGGATTGGGTCACCGAGCAGCGCAGCCAGTGGAGTACGGCGGCATGGACACCCAAGTCCACGCGCACGTTCGATGAGGTCGCCGATCACTGGCTAACGCTGCGCGCGGCCGATCCGTCAATCGGGCCGAACACGGTGCGCGCGGACCGCGAGTCGCTGGCTTACGCCCGCAGGGCATTCGGAGCGGTGCCGGTGCAGAAGCTCACGCCCGCCGCCTTGGCCGACTGGTCGGCCAAGCTGACCGGCAAGGACGGCAAGGTGCTGGCACCGGCCACGAAACGCCGCGCGATCGTTCGGGTCAAGTCGGTCATGGTCCATGCGCGCAAGATGCGCTGGCTGACCTATGACCCCGCGGCTGATCTTGACTCGCCCGAACAGAGGCCGGTCACCGCGACCGCGGCCGACGACATATGGACACCCGCGCAGATGGCCAAGTTCCTCGATCACGTCACCACGCACCGCCTCGGCGGGTGCTTCGCGTTGACGCTGCTGGGGTTGCGCCGTGAAGAGGTCGGTGGACTGCGCTGGTCGGACATCGAACTAGACACCGGCGCGCTGCACATCCGTCGGGCCCGCGTCGACGTGAACGGCCGCGACACCGTCGTGCCCACCAAGACTGAGCGCAGTGCCCGCGGTCTCCCGGTGCCGCCGCGAGAGCTGGCGATGCTCAACGCGATGCGCTCGGTACACCTGCGCGAGCGCCTGGCGGTGGGCCGACCACTCACCGACGCCGACCTATTGCTGTCACGCGTCGATGGAACGTGGCTACCCGTGCGCGAATACTCGCGCGAGTTTGCAGCCCAACGCACCGCCGCCGGGCTCGAGGCGATCACGCTCGGCAAGCTGCGGCACAGCAACATCTCACGGATGCGCGCGGCAGGCATCGCCGCCGATGTGGTTGCCGCCTGGCACGGCCATACCGAGCGCATGACCCAGGCCGTCTATGGGCGTGTGACCGACGACCGCCTGACCGCAGCCGCGGACGTCTTCTCCTCAGCGGTAGGACAGATTTAGGACACATGGCGTCCTGCGGCTCGATCCGGCTAACAAGTAAACCCGCTCCGACACTGGTCAGAACGGGTTTTCAACGTGGAGCTAAGGGGACTCGTACCCCTGACCCACACACTGCCAGTGTGGTGCGCTTCCAGCTGCTCCATAGCCCCGTGAAGTTGTGCTCATCGAAGCTACACCACCTGCAACACGCGTTCAAATTCGCTGGTCACGGCAGTTCCCCGGCAGCCTCCGGGCCAAGGGCACGAGCCGGCGTGTGCTCCGTGGCCGGCCGCACTCGGGTCTCGGGCGCCAGCACCCAGCCGGCGGACGCCACCAGCAGAATGCAACCGCTGATGGCGAAGGCCCAGCCGAAGGACAGGTGCTGTGCGATCTGGCCGACGACCAGCGACCCGATGATCGCGCCCAGGTCGGACATCATCTGGAATGTCGCCACCGCGGTGCCGGCGCGGGCCTTGCTGCCGATGATGTCGGCGACGGCCGCCTGCTGCGGCGAGATGAACATCCCGGTCGCCGCGCCGGTCACGAATGCGGCCGCGATGAACACCGGCAGCGAGGAGCTGAAGCCCACCAGAGCGGTCGATCCTGCCGACACCGTCAGACCGCAGATCAGCAGGACGCGCCGGCCGACCCGGTCGGACAGGTAGCCACTCGGAATCACCGCAGAGACATTGCCCACCGCGAACGTCGCCAGGGCCAGGCCGGCCATCCCGGCGCTGCGACCCAGCACCTCCACCACGAACAACGGCACCAGCGCGATTCGCAGGCCGAACGCCGACCACCCAGTCGCGAAGTTGGAGATGAGTGCGGCGCGGTACGCACCGTTGCGCAGCGCCGTCCGTACCGAGATGACGGCCTCGGTCTGCTCGTCGCGCGCGGCGAGTGAAGAATTCCGCAGCCTGATGAAGACCACGGCCGCGGCGATCAGGAGCGCGACACCGTAGATGACGAACGGCATGGACAATCCCAGGCCTGCGGTGACACTGCCCAGCACAGGGCCGCCCACCGACCCCACCAGGAACGCCGAGGAGAACATGCCCGCGACGCGACCACGGGCGTCCGGTGGTGAGATACGGATCATCAGACTGAGCGACGAGACGGTGAACATCGCCGAGCCGAGACCGCCGAGCGAACGGAACAGCAGCAGCTGCCAGTACGTCTGGGCGAACGCGCACGCGCCCGTGGAGAGCGCGACGATCAGCAGGCCGGTCAGATAGACGCGGCGCTCGCCCAGCCGCTGTACCAACACGCCACTAGCCGGCGCGGCACACAGCCGCATAAGTGCGAACGCCGTGATTACGAACGTCGCGGCGCTGATGCTCACACCGAAGTTGCGGGCGTACTGCGGCAGCACCGGCGCGACAACGCCGTAGCCGAGCGCGATCACCGCGTTCGAGGCGATCAGTACCCAGACTTCACGCGGCAGTCGTGGCTTATCCCGATTGGTCGGCGGACAATCCTGCGGACAGTCGCCCTCCGTCAGAGAACTCACGCTGCGACCTTATTGGATGACCTTATTGACCACCTCGCGCGCGGCGTCCTGCACCTCCGCCAGGTGTTCGGGCCCCTTGAAGGACTCGGCGTAGATCTTGTAGACATCCTCGGTACCCGACGGACGTGCGGCGAACCAGGCGTTCTCCGTTGTCACCTTCAACCCGCCGAGTGGAGCGCCGTTGCCGGGTGCGGTGGTGAGCTTGGCGGTGATCTCCTCCCCCGCCAGCTCGGTAGCCGTCACCTCCTCGGGCGACAGCTTCGCCAGCCGGGCCTTCTGGTCACGATTGGCGGGCGCGTCGATGCGGGCGTAGGTGGGCGCGCCATACTTCTCCGCCAGGGCCGCGTAGCGCTGCGACGGGGTCGACCCGGTGACGGCCAGGATCTCCGACGCCAGCAGCGCCAGGATGATGCCGTCTTTGTCGGTGGTCCACACCGACCCGTCGTTGCGCAGGAACGACGCGCCCGCGCTCTCCTCGCCGCCGAAACCGATGTCGCCGCTGATCAATCCGTCGACAAACCACTTGAATCCGACCGGCACCTCGTTGAGCTTGCGGCCCAGCCCGCCGACCACTCTGTCGATGATCGACGAGCTCACCGCGGTCTTGCCGACCGCCGTGCTCGACGGCCACGACGGCCGGTTGGTGTACAGGTAGTCGATCGCCACGGCCAGATAGTGGTTCGGGTTGAGCAGGCCGCCGTCCGGGGTGACGATGCCGTGCCGGTCGGAGTCCGCGTCGTTGCCGGTGGCGATCTGATAGGAATCGCGGTTGGCGATCAGCGACGCCATCGCGTTGGCAGAGCTGCAGTCCATCCGGATCTTGCCGTCGGTGTCCAGCGTCATGAACCGCCACGTCGCGTCGACGAGCGGGTTGACGACCGTCAGGTCGAGATTGTGCTTCTCGGCGATCGCGCCCCAATAGTCGACACTGGCGCCGCCGAGTGGGTCGGCGCCGATACGGATGCCCTGCGCGCGGATGGCGTGGATGTCGACCACGTTGGGCAGGTCGTCGACGTAGGCATCCATATAGTCGTGGCGCTGCGCGGTCGTCAAAGCCCGGGCCAGCGGGATCCGCTTCACGGCCTTCAGTCCGTCCCGCAGGATCTCGTTGGCCCGCTTGGCGATCACGCTCGTCGCGTCGGTGTCAGCCGGCCCGCCGTTCGGCGGGTTGTACTTGAAGCCGCCGTCGCGAGGCGGATTGTGCGACGGCGTCACAACGATGCCGTCCGCCAAGTCGCTGTCGCGACCGCGGTTGAAGGCCAGGATGGCGTGGCTGACCGCAGGCGTCGGGGTGTAGCGGCCAGCCGAATCGATCATCGCGACAACGTCATTGGCGGCGAGCACCTCCAGCGCGGAAGCCCACGCGGGCTCCGAAAGGGCATGGGTGTCGCGGCCGATGAACAGCGGACCGGTGGTGCCCTGCGCGGCGCGGTACTCGGCGATGGCCTGCGTGGTGGCCAGGATATGCGCCTCGTTGAACGCTGCGTCCAGGCTGGACCCGCGGTGGCCGGACGTACCGAACGCCACCTGCTGGTCCACATTCTCGGGGTCGGGTTCAACGGTGTAGTACGCCGTCACCACCTGAGCTACATCAATGAGGTCTTCGGGCCGCGCCGGTTGGCCGGCACGCGGATTAGCAGCCATGTCTACAGATTCTGCTCGCACCTGGCGCCCCTGTCTGGTGGTCCGGCGCCTTGCCCGGAAACGATCCTCAGCACGCTCGGCTACCGTGCGTCAGACTGCACCAGGAAGGAGATCGACGGCGTGTTCGGTCACGACAACCGCGAACTGGCGGCCATCTTCGTCGGCGGCGCGCTGGGCACCGTTGCCAGGGCAACGCTGGGCACCCTGGCCGCTCAAGATCCCGCCCGATGGCCGTGGCCCACGTTCGCAGTCAACATCGTCGGGGCGTTCCTGTTGGGTTACTTCACCACCCGGCTACTGGAGAGGCTGCCGTTGTCGAGCTATCGACGGCCGCTATTAGGAACGGGACTGTGCGGCGGGCTGACCACCTTCTCGACCATGCAGGTCGAAACCGTCAAGATGCTCGAGCACCATCACTATGGCCTCGCGATCGGCTACACGGCTGCGAGCATCGCTGCGGGCCTTGCCGCCGTGTACATCGCCACGACGTTGGTCCGGCGGGTACGGGCGCGCGCATGAACGGCGCGCTATGGGCCGGCGTCATGGCAATCGGTGGTATCGGCTCGGTGCTGCGTTTCCTCGTCGACCGCACGGTGGCGCGCCACGTGGCGGGTTCGTTCCCGTTCGGCACGCTGACGGTCAACCTCAGCGGTGCGCTGCTGCTCGGCTTCCTTACGGGTCTCGCACTGCCGCACAACGTCGCGCTGCTCGCGGGCACCGCATTCGTCGGCGCCTACACGACCTTCTCGACGTGGATGCTGGAGACACAACGTCTCGGCGAGGAACGCCAGATCTGGTCTGCGGCGGCCAATATCATCCTCAGCGTCGTGCTCGGGATCGCCGCGGCCGCGCTCGGGCTGTGGATCGGGGAACAGGTGTGAACGACGACTGCCTCAAACTGACCGCATACTTCGGGGAGCGCCAACGTACCGATGGGCGCTTCCTCGCCGAGGAGATGCTCGGGCTGTACGGTGACCGCCAGGTGGCGACAAGTGTGATGCTGCGCGGGATCGCCGGTTTCGGGCCGCGTCACCAACTGCGCAGCGATACATCGCTGAGCCTTTCCGAGGACCCGCCAGTAGCGGTCGCGGCGGTGGACACCCACGCCAAGATTGCAGACCTGGTCGACGACGTCGTTGCGATAACGCCCCGCGGACTGATCACGCTCGAGCGGGCCCGACTCATCGACGGCGACATCGGAATTGATAGCAACGGCGACGCATCGCCGTTTGCCGTTCCGGCCGCATTGCATGAGGCGGTCAAGCTGACCGTTTACGTAGGCCGTCAGGAGCGCGCGGCCGGCTCGCCCGCGTACCAGGCGGTCTGCGACCTGCTGTATCGGCGCGGCCTGGCGGGCGCATCGGCCTTCCTAGGCGTCGACGGCACCGCTCATGGGCAGCGCCATCGCGCACGGTTCTTCAACCGCAACGTCAACGTCCCGATGATGATCATCGCCGTCGGCGCCGCGGAACAGATTGCACAAGTGGTGCCCGAAGTCGGCGAGCTGCTGCGGCGCCCAATCATCACCATCGAACGGGTGCGGGTGTGCAAACGCGACGGCGAACAGCTCGCGCGGCCCGATCCATTGCCCAGTGCCGACGATGACGGACGGCCACTGTGGCAGAAGCTGATGATCTACACCTCCGAGACCACCCGGTACGAAGGTGTGCCCATCCACCGCGCGCTGATCCGGCGACTACGCGAATCGGGGACGGCCAGCGGCGCAACCGTCCTGCGTGGGGTCTGGGGCTTTCACGGTGCGCACCGTCCGCACGGCGACAGGCTGCTGCAGCTCGGTAGGCAGGTGCCCGTGACGACGATCATCGTCGATACCCCGGAAAGCATCGCCCGCAGCTTCGACATCGTGGACACCGTCACGGGTGAGCACGGCCTGGTCACCAGCGAAATGGTGCCTGCTTTGCTGTTGGTCGACGGTGGCGCGCGGCGCGGCAGCACCGAGCTGGCCCACTACGACTACTGATGCCTGGCATGTGTTCCTGGCATGGTCATTTAGCGGGGAATGTTTCACCACCGACTTGTCCGGGGAGCCTTGCTGGATGAAGGAACTGCTGGAACGCGAGAGCAAATGGGACGTCAACGACCTTTTCGTGTTGCCGCGCCTCGACGACATCGTGGCAGGCGGAACCGTCGCGCACAGCACCGTCAAACTGACCAGCACGTACTACGACACCATCGATCGCGATCTGCAGATCCACGGCGTCACCCTGCGGCGCCGCGAGGGTAGCGAGAAGAGCGAGCGGGGCTGGCACTTGAAGGTGCCGAACGCCGACGGGCGCATCGAGATCCACGCAAAGGCGTCCGAGACGCTGCCCGCCGACCTGGCTGACCTGCTCACCGGAATCAGACTCGGCAAGGAGCTGGTCAAGCTGGCGACCGTTTTCACCGTGCGGGACCGGTACCGGCTGACCGACCCGAGAAGCCGTCAGCTTTTCGCCGAGGTGACCGACGATCACGTGAGCGCGACGGGCGAAGGCCGGCACACGACGTGGCGGGAGGTCGAAGTCGAGCTCGGTCCGGCCGCGAGTACGACTCCTCGTCAGCTGGTCAAGCGACTGACGAGAGCGGGAGCCAAGCCGTCCCGGTATCCCTCGAAGCTCGCACGCGTGGCACCTGGTCACCCAACAAGACGCATCACATCCAGGTCTGGAAGGGCGTTCGCGGACTATGTGACCGCGCAGATCGACGCCATCTTCGACGGTGACCTTGGGTTGCGCCGCCGCAAGGACGTCATCCACGACACCCGGGTGGCGATACGACGTCTGCGCAGCACCCTGCGGCTGTTCGGCAAGCTGCTCGACCCCTCGGTGGTCGGCGATATGGAAAGCGAGCTCAAGTGGTTCGCCGGAGTGCTCGGCGACGTTCGCGACTGCCAGGTGCAGCGGCGCCGATTTGCCGAAGGCCTGGCACAGCTGTCCCCGGAACTGGTCCTCGGCCCGGTGGCCGCCCGGATCAACAGCGAACTGCTCTCCATCGAGTTGCCGGCCCGCGAACGGCTCGACGACGCGCTGGACTCACCCAGGTACCTGCGGATCCTGTTGATCCTGCAGCGGTGGCGCGCCCAGATGCCGTTCGCGATGCCTCCGACCGCTGCGGCGCTGAACAAGTACGCCCGCCGGGGGGAACGCAAGGCCGATCGGCGCCTCGCGGAGGCTATCCAGGCGGACAGCCAAGGTAACGGAGACGCGCCGCTGCACCGCGCGCGCAAGGCAGCCAAGCGGGCGCGCTACGCCGCAGAACTTCTTGCGCCGCTCGAAGGCAAGCGTGCCCGCCGAACGATCAAGCGCTACAAGAACATTCAGACGGTCCTTGGTGACTTTCAGGACAGTGTCGTTGCCCGGGCGACCCTGCGGCGACTGGTCAACGAGGGCGGTACCACCCAAGGGGAGAACGGCTTCACCTACGGCCTGCTGCACGCGCGGGAAGACGAAGTGGCCAGAACGGCACGCGCCGCGGTCCGAGATGTCGCCTAGAGCTTACGAGTATCGCGCCCGTTAGCGCACCTCCGACATCCAATGGTCGGCCAGAGCACCCACCCACCCAATCCGGCGCCGCGGAGGGGTCGTCGGGCGGACTCTCGACGAGTACCAGTTCGTCGATCCCCAGCTCTGCGAGCATCGCCACGTCACCGCGACCCGGTTCGCGCAGGGCGACCGCGAGGTGGCGGCCTGCTTGGCGAGCAGCACCGGGTTGTGCTCGGGCAACAGCAGCACGCCGGTCGCGATGCCGATGTTCGAGGTGGCGGCCGCGGCGAAACTCAACCCAATCAACGGTTCGATCCAGTCGGCGACGGATGGCACCGCGATCTGCCCGTCGTCGGAGTACGGGTAGCGACTTCTCGACCGGTCCACCATGACCACGTGCTCGCCGGACCACAGCGTCGCGAGTCCGTAACCCTCCGCGGCCATCGCTACCGCGTCGATCACGGCACGCTCAGCACCCGCGCCGATCCCCAGACGTGCAATCCCAACCGCATCGGGCGATGGTCTCACGCCGCCAGCAGTCCCGGCATTCATCGCGGAACGCGGGTAAACCGGACCGGTGAGCGGTGAACACACCGAAGACGACGATGACACCCGAGACCTCGTCGCGGAGTTGCGCCGATGGCAGGACAGCGGAGCCCACTGGCGTGTGGTGTCCCGGCGTCGCGACGCTGTGACTATCGGGCTGTTCCGGTGCGACGGCGGAGAGGAGGTCGAGCGATTCACCTCGACCGACCCGGCCCTGTTGCGCTTTCTCGGGAATCGGCTCAGCAGCGCGGAGTGAGTTCGTGTGCGCGCGGGACGGACAGCCGTATCCGTTGAGGATCTGGTCAAGCGTTTGGCGCTCCAGTTCCACCCAGCGGCGCACCTGGTCGCGAACCTTCGCGATCTCGTCCTCTTCGAGGTGGCGAGCCCCGTCAGGCGTTATCCGGCAGACGCCCATCGGGCCGCCGACGCTGGGCGATGACGCATCCAGGGCGTCGAGCACCCGCAGCGCGGCCAGCACGCCGTAGTCGACGTCGCGCTCGGTCATCCGGAAGTGCGCCAACAGCGCATGGGCCTACTGGGCCATCGGCGCGCCACTGCCGACGGCCTGGAATCCGGTCTCCTCGTAGTGCCCAATCAGCCCGTTCGGGTCG
>JAOPWF010000601.1 GCA_025965815.1 Mycobacterium sp. | reverse complement strand
GGCCTTCGGCCTCAGCTAGCCCCCATACCGTCTACAAATACTAAAACTAGTTTAGGAGGAGGAGGCGGCGGCAGCGTTGTTATTATTACTATTATTTACAGTAATAGTAGAGACGCGTAAGAATACGAATTAATGAGGAAGTCGTGCGTGCGGCAGTGATGAGCGGAGGTCTGACGTGGGTTTCATCACCCCGGGTCAGGTCGCGGACCCTGTGCATACCTTCGTCGCCGCGTTCTGCCACGACGTCGGTGGCTCGGCCGAGGTCGGTGCGGCCAGTGTGGCGGCCCATGAGCACGATCTGCTTGGCGCCCACACGCTTGGCGGCCCGCACCGCGCACAGCCCCACCGCGCCATCACCGATCACGGTCACCGAGTCGCGCGGGCGCACCCGCGCGGTCACCACGCCGTGGTGACCGGTGCAGAACACGTCGGACAGGGTCAGCAACGACGGCATTAGGGCGGGGTCGACGGCGGTCGGCAGCTTGACAAGGGTGCGGTCGGCCAATGGCACGCGCACCGCCTCACCCTGGCCGGCGTCGACGCCGGGTGCACCCCGCTGGCCACTGTGGCGGCACGATGTGTGCAGGCCTTCGCGGCCGAAGTCGCAGGTGTTGTCCGACCACACGAACGGAGCGACCACCAGGTCGCCACGGTCGACGGTGGCCACCTCGGGGCCGATGTCTTCTACTACCCTGTAGGCCCAGACGAAAGTCATCTACCAGCGGTTAACCGTGGTGCCAACCAGATCTCGCCGCCGTCGCCGGTTGGTCGCGGCGGCTCGCAGCATGATTGAAGGGCGCATGAGGCTGGCAGGCGGGTCTAGGAACCCGGCGACTCTGAGGAACCTCTCTGCAGCGACCACGTCGTGCTCGGCGGCAGCTTGAACGCGATCGACGTATCGGTTGATCAGCCGCATCGTCAGTGGTCTGATTCCCTCCACCTCGGGTAGGCTGAGATCGCCGCCATACGCGAGTTGCCACGCCAAGCCGATGGGTTTGGCGGCAGCGCGGAAATACCGCTGCGCCAAGTCATTTGCGCCGCCGCGTAGACATTGGTCGAGCGCCATCGCCTGCAGTGCGGCCACTGTCATACCTTGGCCGTAGATCGGGTTGTAACTGCATACGGCGTCGCCGAATGCCAGTAGGCCGGCGGGAAAACGCCGCATCTTGTCGTAGCGGCGCCATCGGTTCGATGGTGTGCGATACCGTGCGGGCTCCCCGAGCGGCTCGGCATGCCGGAGCGCTGACAAGACATGGGCCGGCGCGAAGCCTTCCATGAAGGCGAGCATGCCCGTGAAGTCGGCGGGTGGCTCGCGTCCCACCAAGCCGAACACGGTCAGCATCCAGGTGGCGTTCTCGTAGGTGAATAACGCCATCCCGGTGGGGCGGCCGGGGACGGGGCCCACGAGCACTATCAGCTCCTTGTGCATGCCGGGCGGAATCCGCACCGACTGGCTCGCGTAGGCAAGCCGCACCACCAGTTCGTCCTCGGCGGGCCGGTCATAGCCGAGCTGTTCCAGAAATGCTGGAGTTCTGGACCCGCGACCGGTGGCGTCTACGACCAGATCTGCTGTGAGAACTCGCTTCTCATCACCTTCGTGCGACGTGATCGTGACTCCGTTGACCCGGCTTCGATCAGGGGTCGACGTCAACCCGACGACGTCGTGGCCATCGAGGAGCGTCACATTGGTCATTGCGCGGACGCGCCGACGAACCTGACCCTCCAGTAATGGGCGACTGGGAAAATAGGATTCGTCGCCCGGCCGAACGGTAAGCTTTTCCGACCGGACAAACGGGTGCCCGCCAAACGAAAAATAGAACCTGGACAAGTCGCCGTCGTCGTAAACCGGGCAGCCGTTTGCGACGAGCTCGGCCAGAAAACCCGGAAACAGCTGTTCCAAGATCTGTGACCCCCGCATCCACAGCGCATGAGCGTGCCGGCCCTGAGGCACGCCGCGTCGCTGAGCGCTGCCGCTCGGCAGGGCATCACGCTCGACCACCGTGACGGTTCGATAGTGATCGGCGAGCACCCGGGCAGCGAGGAGGCCACCCATGCTTGCGCCAAGAACCACTGCGTGCTCACCGATGTACGTCACGGCGACTCCTTATCACGGAATGAGTGGAACATACCGCTCAGACCGGCACTTGTAGGACGATTGGAAGCGACATTCGCACCAAGTTCCCGCTCTGGTAGAGGTGGCCGCGCGGCATCGGTTCCGGTTTGCTGAGCTAGCGTCACGCCCGGGCATGGAGCGGGAGATACGATGCCAAAAGGCGTGTACGAGGGGGGACGACAGCCTGGGGACGCTAATACGGACAGCCGTTGATGAGTTGTTCAACAGAGGACAACTCGCGTACTGCGTGCCGACTACCGGCGTTTTGGTGGAGACACTGTTGGCGCGCGGCACCGCGCGTGACCAGGTCGACGCCGAGCAAGCGGTCGACCGGTTGGCGCTTGCACCGGCCGACAACGGTTGGGTTATACGCGAACTCATGCTGTTGCGGCTGCGCGCGCTGTTGGCCCAAACGCGTGGTGCGACGGCGCGTTACCGCGATCTCGTCGAGCGATACCGCACGATGGCCACATCACTGGGGTAGAAGGGCACTTGGCATGGCCGAGGCGATGAAATGATCCTCCGCAGGGCGTTGACACCTTCGACGGTCCCGCTCGATGCGCTCGAAACGGTCTGGCTTACAACGACTCAAGGCGGCCCGCTGTGGGCATCGTCGTCCGGCTAACTCCGGTCGACGCGCGACTGCTCACACCGCTGCTGTCCGTGGCCGTCGCCGAGACCAGGCCGGAGGAAGTGATGCCGCCTGTCGAAGCACCGCCGGGCTGGTCGCAGCCGCGCCGGGACGCCTTCTGCGAGTTCTACCGTTCCCACTACCGCGGATTGAACGGGCCAACGCGCACCCTGACATGCGGGATCCTCTGCAACAGCGACGTCGTCGGCATGATCAGGATGGCGCGTAGCGACGGTCCGGACACTTTGGAGACCGGCATGTGGCTCGGGCGGTCGGTGCGTGGCCGGGGGATCGGCGTGAGGGCCCTTCGGTTGCTTCTCGACGAGGCAGCGCGTACCGGGGCCCGCCGGGTCGTGGCCGAAACTACCGCGGCAAACGCCGCGGCGATCAAGGTGCTGCGCCGCTGCAATGCCGTGCTTGTGTTCGACGGCTCGCAGGTTCATGCCGAGATCCCTGTCAGGCCCGCAAGCTCTGCCGCTGGCACCGAATCCGACAGATGACGGGTGTGGAGCCGGAAATTGCTGCACAAGACACCCTTTCGTGCGCTTTAGGCTCAGTACATGACCTCCCGCCGCGCTGATGACATCGACAGGTTTTGCGGGCGCACTGGCGCGGGCTCACAGCTACGCCGCTTACGCGCACTTCCGGGATCGCTACCACGACATGACGAGATTGCTCGAGTTCGACGGGCGTATAGCCTGGGCTGAGGCGATGCCATGACGGCGGCCGGGCCGAAAAGCTGACAGTGTCTCGGAATAGACGAGTTCCGAGCGTCTCGAAAGACTGTCGCACAACTTGGTGAACACCCCTTAAGGCAACTACCAACCTCGGGCCGAGCGAAATTGGACACGACGGTGAGACAATTGCGCTGGACATCCCGTGAGACGAGCTGTGTCAGTCCAGTTCAGCGCATCGCGCGTGGACAGCGGGCTTGAGAAACTACAATCGTCGGCGTTCCCGTGCGTTCACCGCCCGGCCCCGACGCCGTTCGCTTCTATTGTCCCAGCGACACGGTCGAACTCTTGTGAACGTCCCAACCTCCGCACTTCCTGCCGATAGCTTCCGGCGCTCGTTCGGCTCCGAGAGCCTGCCCTCGCGGGGTCGGACATTGGAGCGCAGGCCACTGTCCCAACGAAGTTCAACCCGCTGCTTCTGCGGAACCCGCTTGCGTGGCGGTCATCTGCGGCGGCCTATGGGCAGCCGCAGGTGTTCCCGATCCGTAGCGACGGCTCCAACGGAGCCGGGATCGCTACGGGAGCGTCGAGCAGTTGGTTGAGCGCCTCACGAGTCATGGCGTCGACGGGCTGTTGCACCGTGGTGAGTTCGAACTGCCCATAGTCGCTGTTGGTGCCGTCGAAGCCGACCACGCGGATGTCGTCAGGGATGGTCAGGCCGGCGTCGACAATGGCACGGATGGTGGCCGAAGTCTGCCCGTAGGTTCCGGCAACGACCGCATCTGGAGCGCCGTGGGAGGCTTGCAGAAAGGAGGTGACCGAGGCGTAGGCTCCGGCCGGGGTGAGGTCGGTGGGGATCTGCACGACGTCGCCGATTACCGATCCGACGCCGGCGAACCGTTGCTGCACCGTCTCCCGGTCGCCGTGGGAGACGTCGGCCTCGGTGAAGCCTCCGACGAAGGCGACGTCGCGGCAGTCGTGGACATCGACGAGGTGTCGTGTGACGAGCTCACCAGCGTGGACGTGGTCGACGCCCACCATCTTCGATGGGATGCCGCCGCGGACGTTGTGCATCCACACCACGGGGATCCGCTCCTGTTCGCACAATCGCGCCGTCTCCGATGCGTTCGCCGCTCCGATCACGATGAGGCCGTCGATGCCGACGTCGGCGAAGGCCGTCGCGAACACGCGTTCCCGTTCCGGGTCGTATCCGGTGTTGCCGATCATCGTGAGGAGGTCGCGCGCTCTGGC
>JAOPWF010000575.1 GCA_025965815.1 Mycobacterium sp. | reverse complement strand
GGAATCCATCTCCTGGCGGCCCAGCTCCCAGCGGTCGGCGATCAGCTCGGCGCTTTCGCCTTGGTGCACAAAGCCGTAGCGGTCGCGCAGCTCGGCCGGCCAGGGGTCGCCGTACAGTTCGGAGATCTTGCCGGGAGAGCCGATGGGGACGTGGCCCATGTGCTCGACGCCGCCAGCGATCACGACGTCGTGAGTGCCCGAGGCAACCAATGCCGCAGCCATTTCCACCGCGGTCTGCGCCGAACCGCAGCGCCGGTCAAGCGTGGTGGCCGGTACCTCAGGCGGGTAGCCTGCCTGCAGCCAGGCGTTGCGGGCGATGTTGCGCGACTGCTCCCCGAACGGTGCTGTACAGCCGATCACCAGATCTTCGACCAGCGCGGGCTCGATCCCGCTGCGCGCTACCAACTCGGTGTAACAGGCGGCCAGCATCGCGTTGGGGTGTATGTCGCGGTACCACCCGCGCTCGGGGTGTGACTTGCCGGTTGGGGTGCGCAGGGCCTCGGCGATGTAGACCTCGCGGCCTGTCGAGGCGAACGGTCCGGTCACGGTGTGGCCCATCAGATCACCGTCCCGCCGTCGACCGGTAACACCTGTCCGGTGATGTAAGACGCGGCATCGGAGGCCAGGAAAACAAAAGTCGGAGCGATCTCGTCCGGAAAGGCCCAGCGTCCCAGGGGAATTCGGGCCAGCGTCTTGGCAGCCAGTTTTTCGTTGCTGCGGATGTTCGCGGTCATCGCGGTGGCGGCGAGCGGCGCGACGGCGTTGACGGTGATGGACTTGCGGGCCAGCTCGCGGGCCAGCGACTTGGTCAGCCCGATGATGCCGGCCTTGGCGGCCCCGTAGTTGGCCTGGCCGATCGTCCCGGTGAGGCCTGCCGCGGAGGTGACGTTGATGATGCGCCCGGTGCCGTCGGTCGGCAAGTGTCCCAGCGCCGCCTGGCTGCAGACGAAGCTGCCCACCAGGTGGATGTCGACGATGCGGCGGAAGTTCTCCTCCGACAGGTCCTCGAACATTGCCGGTGCAATGGCGCCGGCGTTGTTCACCAGAATGTGCAGTGCGCCCCCGCCGAGCTCGGCCGCGGCGATCGCGGCTTCGGTGGCCGCCGCCGAGTCGCGCACATCGAGGAGGAACGGCTGCGCGGTACCGCCGACGGCGGTGATCGATTCCGCGGTGGCAACCGCGGCGTCCTTGTCGATATCGGTCACCAGTACCCCGGCCCCGGCCGCGGCGAAGGCGCGCGCGATCGCCTCGCCGACGCCGCTGCCCGCACCCGTTACCAGCGCTGAGCGGCCGTCGAGCCGGAAGACGTCACGCTGTGCGGTCATCAGTAGCTCCTCGGCAGGCCCAGCACGTGCTCCCCCAGGTAGTTGAGCACCATTTCCTGGCTGATCGGCGCGATGCGCGTCAGCCTGGCCTCGCGGAAGTACCGCGCCACGTGGTACTCCTCCGAGTAGCCCATGCCGCCGTGTGTTTGCAATGCGCGGTCGGCCGCGTCGAACCCGGCGTCGGCACACAGGTCCTTGGCCGTATTGGCTTCGCGCGCACACGGTTTACCGTTGTCGTAAAGCCAGGTGGCCTTGCGCAGTATCAGCTCAGCGGCATCCAGCCGGGCCAACGAGTCGGCCCGCGGGAACTGCAGGCCCTGGTTCATTCCGATCGGCCGGCCGAATACCTCACGCTCGTTGCCGTAGCGCACGGCGGCGCGCAGTGCGGCGCGCCCGATGCCCAGCGCCTCGGCGGCGACGCGGCAGCGCTCGGGGTTCAGGCCGTCGAGGATATAGCGAAAACCCTGGCCTTCCTCGCCGACGCGATCCTCGACGGGGACCTCGAGGCCGTCGATGAACAGTTCATTGGAGCTGACCGCGTTTCGGCCCATCTTGGGGATCGGGCGAATGTCGATCTTGCTGCGATCGAGGTCGGTCAGGAAGAGGGTGAGGCCATCGGTCTTGCGCGCGACGTCCTCGAACTTCGTGGTGCGGGTCAGCAGCAGCACCTTCTCCGATTCCAGCGCTTTGGAGATCCAGACCTTGCGGCCGCTGACGATGTAGTGATCGCCTTCGCGCCGGGCGAAGGTGGTGATCTTAGTGGTGTCCAGTCCCGCGCCCGGCTCGGTGACACCGAAACACACGTGCAGGTCACCGGTGACGATGCGGGGCAGCGTGCGGGCCTTGAGCTCTTCGGACCCATGCACGATGACCGGATGCATGCCGAATATCGACAGGTGCATCGAGCTGGCGGCGTTCATCCCACCGCCGCTGGCCGCGACCTCCTCCAGCAGGATCGAGGCCTCGGTGATGCCGAACCCGTGGCCCCCGTAGTCCTCCGGCGTCGTGATGCCGAGCCAGCCGCCTTCAGCGAACGCGTCATAGAACTCGGTGGGGAATTCGTGGCGCTGATCCTTGGTCAGCCAGTAGTGATCGTCGAACTTGCCTGCCAGTTCAGCGACCGCAGCGCGGATCGTCTGCTGATCCTCGCTCAACTCGAAGTCCACAACGTTCTCCGCTCGACGGACTGGATGAAAAGACTCAAACTTTGCTTCAATCATACTAATGGACAGACCAAAATGAAAGCGGTGATCGCTGCTGCTGGTCACTGGGAAGATCAGGCCGAGACTGGGACAAGCGGCAGCGCGTTGGCGATGCGCTCGTTCCACGCCGTCGGTGCGCCGAACAGCACGCGGTCGAGCTTCGCCCCGCTTGTAGAACAGGTGCAGGTCGTGCTCCCACGTGTAGCCGATGGCGCCGTGCAAGGTGAGCGCGCTGTCGGCGAGTTCGGCGCCACTGCCGGTCACCTGCGCCTTGGCCACGGCTGCATGGGTCGCGCGTTCAGGCAAACATTCTTCGGCCGATTGCGCCGCGTAGCAGACGATGGACAACGACGACTCCACGGTGACCAGCATCTGCGCGGCGGCGTGTTTGACGGCCTGGAACGAGCCAATCGGCTGGCCGAACTGGTGGCGCTGCTTGCTGTAGTCGACGGCCAGCTGCAGCATCCGTTCAGATGCGCCCAGTGCGTCGGCCGCTGCCAGAACGGCTGCCCTGGTGGCGATTTCGCCGAGCGCCTCGGCGGCATCGATATCGAGTCGACGCGCCGCGACGCCATCGAGGGTGATATCGGCAACGTCTCGCGAGCGGTCCAGCAGCGGCCGGGGGTGAACCCCCATACCCCCGGCCGCGCTGTCCCCCAGCCACAGCGACGTCGCGTCGACGTGGTGGACGGGCACCAGCAATCGCTGCGCCCGAGCTGCGCCGAGCACACACGGGATCCGTCCGCTCAGTCGGTCGGCGGAGTTCTTCACCGAAGGCA
>JAOPWF010000565.1 GCA_025965815.1 Mycobacterium sp. | reverse complement strand
GGCAAGACCGTCGTCCCCGACCCGCGCTACGTCGCCGTCTCCGATCCCGATCAGCTGGCCACCGAGCTGGTCACCAAACTGATCTCCGGACCACGGCCCGAGATGGACAACGCGGTGCGCAGCCTGTTGGGCCCGCCGCTGACGCTGCGCGGACCGGTCACCCGCGCCGACGGCGGGAAGACCGGTATCGGGCGTGGCTACGGGGGTGCGCGGGTAGACCTGGGGAACCTGGCGACCACCGACGCACACAGTCGCCAACTGCTTGCCGCACAACTGATCTGGACGCTGTCGCGGGCCGGTATCAAGGGCCCTTATGTGATCAATGCGGACGGCGCGGCGCTGGACGACCGGTTCGCCCAGGGGTGGGAGACCTCCGACGTGGCAGCCACCGATCCCGGTGCCGCCGACGGCGCCGCCGCCGGAGTGCACGCCCTGATGGGCGGCTCGCTGGTGTCGCTCGACGGTCAGCGCGCGGCGAAGGTGCCCGGCTCGTTCGGGCAGATGCCGGACCAGAGGGCCGCGGCGCTCTCGCGCACCGGGCACGAGGTCGCGTCGGTGGTGACGTTGCGGGCCGGCGCGCCCGATATGGCGTCGTCGCTGTGGGTCGGCGAGAACGGCGGCGCGGCGGCGGAGGCCACCGACGGCCGCACCCTGTCGCGGCCGACCTGGTCGCTCGACGACGCGGTGTGGGTGGTGGTGGACGGCAACAACGTGGTCCGGGTGATCCAGGAAGCCGCGTCGGGTCAGCCGGCCCGGATACCCGTCGACTCGACCGCCGTCGCGGCCAAGTTTCCCGGGGTGATCGCCGAGCTGCAGTTGTCCCGGGACGGCACCCGCGCCGCGATGGTGATCGAGGGCCACGTGATCCTGGCCGGCGTCGAGCAGACCGCCGGCGGCGAGTACGCGTTGACATATCCGCGCCGGCTGGGCTTCGGGATGGGCGCGTCGGCGGTTTCGCTGTCCTGGCGGACCGGCGACGACATCGTCGTCAGCCGCACCGACCCGCAGCACCCCGTCTCCTACGTCAATCTCGACGGCGTGAACTCCGACGGGCCGAGCCGCAACCTGATGGTGCCGGTCTCGACGGTCGCTGCAAGTCCGTCGACGGTGTACGTGGCCGACCAGCGTGGCGTGCTGCAGCTCTCCGGCTCCGGCGCCGAGAACGACCAGAGCTGGTCGGAAGTCCGGCAGCTGATGGTGGCCGGGGCGCTGCCCGTGCTGCCGGGCTGAGATTCGAGCCGCGATGCACGGCTCCACCGCCCCGCTACCGGGAGCCGTCCGCCAAATCGGCTACGTCGTGCGCGATATCGACCAGCCATCGGCACCTGGTCGCACCCGGCGTCGGGCCCTGGTACGTGCAGCGTCTACACCGAATTCCTCGCATCCGGCCGTGAGGGTTTCATCAGCTGGCGTGGTGGGGTGCCGATTCCCGGGTCGCTCCGCTCCAGCCCTCCGACTCGACCCGCCACGATCGTCGAGATGATGGAACTTTCCGACGCCTCGGCCGGCCTGGCCGGGCTGGCCGTGTCGGTGCGCGCCGCAACACTGGCGATGTGCTGGACCTGGTCCTTCCGCTGGAATGCGGCGGCTGCGGTTCGCCGTCCACGCGCTGGTGTGCGGTCTGCGCGCGGGAGTTGGCCGTCCGGCCCGACGCACCCTGGCTGATCACCCCGCGGCTGGATCCCGGGGTGCCGGTGTTCTCGCTGGGCCGCTACGCCGGCGCGCGGCGTCAGGCCATCGTGGCGGTCAAGGAGCACGGCCGGACCGACCTGGTCCCGCCGCTGGCAGCGGCCCTGCACACTGGGCTCAGAAGGCTGCTGCACTGGGGGATGCTCGACACACCGATGGTCCTGGTGCCCGCACCCACCCGGCGTTCGGCCGCCCGACGGCGCGGCGGGGATCCGGTAGCCCGCATCGCCGCCGTCGCCGCGGCCGCACTGCCCGGGGTAGATGTCACCGGGGCACTGCGCATGCGGGCGCTGGTCCGGGACTCGGTCGGCCTGTCGGGTGCCGCACGCGCGCGCAACATCGCCGGCCGGGTGCGTGTGCTGCGGCCGGTTGCCGGCGCGGTCCTCGTCGTGGACGACATCGTCACCACCGGCGCCACCGCGCACGAGTCCGTCCGGGTGCTGCAAACCGCCGGCTCGCGGGTGATCGGGGTACTGGCGATCGCCAACGCCTGACACCGACCCATGACGCCCGCCCGCGTGACGGTGCGCTTGACGGCGCGGGCAATTTCCGCCCCATCAAACCGACATGAAGAACTGGCAACAGGTCTGCGAAATTGGTGGCACAGCAGGGTGAACACGGACTACCGTCGGGACCAACCACCCGTGAGTTCATCACGGCGGCGCCGGAACGCCACTTCTCCGAGAGCGGTAGGAGGTGAGTCTTCGACACCCTGGCGCCGGTGGGCGGCGGGCACGTCCCGGATCAGGTCGAGCCCCGTTCCCAGTCGGCGGCCCTGTTCTGTGACAAGCCGGGCACGCGCAGCGCGTGCGTCTTCGCAGAGAAACGAGATGTCAAGTATGCCTAGCCAATCCGTGGACTCAGATCGCACCCTCGTCGCCGACGAGGAAAGTCTCGAACCCGCACCGACCGCGGAGGTCGTCGTCAAGGGCCGCAATGTGGAGGTCCCCGAGCACTTCCGTATCTACGTTTCGGAGAAACTCGCCCGCCTCGAACGATTCGATCGCACCATCTACCTCTTCGATGTCGAACTCGACCACGAGCGCAACCGCAGGCAACGCAAGAGCTGTCAACACGTCGAAATCACCGCCAGGGGTAAAGGCCCTGTCGTGCGGGGTGAGGCGTGCGCCGACAGTTTCTACGCGGCGCTGGAGTCCGCGGTGGCCAAACTGGAAAGCCGGCTGCGCCGCGGCAAGGATCGCCGCAAAGTCCACTACGGCGACAAGACTCCTGTTTCGCTGGCCGAGGCCACCGCGGTGACCCCGCCGGAGGAGACCGGGTTCAGCGCCGACCAAGCGCCAACGCCTGCGCCCGAGCGTGACGGCGCGATTGTCGACGGCACCGTGCTCGACCACGAGCCGGGCCAGATCGTGCGGACCAAGGAGCACACGTCCAAGCCGATGACCGTCGACGACGCCCTCTACGAGATGGAACTCGTCGGCCACGACTTCTTCTTGTTCTACGACAAGACCACCGACCGACCCTCGGTTGTCTACCGGCGTCACGCCTACGACTACGGGCTCATCCGACTCGCGTAATACACCCGAGCAAATCGGGCCGCACGAGTCTGACCGGCCAACGAGTCGCGTCACCTAGGATGGAGCTAGAACGCGGTCGGTGATGGCTGCTGTCCGATGCAATCGAACCCACAGGGGAAATAGCGTGCTGTCGAAGTTGCTCCGCCTTGGTGAAGGCCGCATGGTCAAGCGCCTCAAGGGGGTGGCCGACTATGTCAACACCTTGTCAGACGATGTCGAGAAGCTCTCCGACGCCGAGCTGCGGGGCAAGACCGAAGAGTTCAAGAAGCGGGTCGCCGATGGCGAGCAGCTCGACGACCTGCTGCCCGAGGCGTTCGCCGTCGCCCGCGAGGCGGCATGGCGGGTGCTGAGCCAGCGTCCGTTCGACGTCCAGGTGATGGGCGGCGCCGCGCTGCACTTCGGGAATGTCGCCGAAATGAAGACCGGCGAGGGCAAGACCCTGACCTGCGTGTTGCCCGCCTACCTCAACTCGCTGGCGGGCAAGGGCGTGCACGTCGTCACCGTCAACGACTACCTGGCCAAACGCGACAGCGAGTGGATGGGTCGCGTGCACCGGCTCCTCGGCCTCGAGGTCGGCGTCATCCTGTCCGGGATGACCCCCGACGAGCGGCGCGTCGCCTACAACGCCGACATCACCTACGGCACCAACAACGAGTTCGGCTTCGACTACCAGCGCGACAACCTGGTCTAT
>JAOPWF010000547.1 GCA_025965815.1 Mycobacterium sp. | reverse complement strand
AAGGCATACGACGCCGTCCCGATCGGCGGCGCGGTGATCGTCTACGACGCCATGGTTGACCCCGCTCACCCGCACCACGTCGCGAGCCATCAGTCCAGCCCGAACATCATGCTCGAGACCCGGGAGGGGTTTGACGCCACCACTACTCAGTGCACGGACTGGCTTCGGGCCGCCGGTTTTGTCGCCGTCACGACACGTCACCTGATTGGGCCCACCTCCATGGTGTTCGGATACAAGCCGCACCGAGTGCCCAGCGAGCCTTAACCACATCGCCGCAGCCCGAGACAGCGCCGCCCACGACGCGGCGCCATCGCGCCTTGACTGGAGGATTCCCAATGCCCGTTGACCCGGCAGTCTTCGACGCCGACCTGACACCACACGGCGGATCGGGCGCCCGCCGGACCGGCCGCCACAAACTGACGGCGCGGAGTACCTGGCGCCAGATGACGTCGCCGAGCGGCTTGCCGACCACGGTGCAGGTGGCGCAGATCAGATTCTGGCCGGGGCCGGCCTGTTTCAACGAGTCGAGCGCAGCGCGGTCACTGCCCTCACTAAGCAACTGCAGCCGGTCGACTTCCCGCCTGGGCACGTGATCTTCGCCGACGGTGAGCCCGGCGACCGGCTCTACATCATCATTTCCGGAAAGGTCAAGATCGGCCGGCGCTACCCCGACGGCCGCGAGAACCTGCTGACCATTGGCACGTGCGGCGACCATCCGGGGATGTTAGATGGTGCACGTTGACAAGCGAAAGGCGGCAATGCGCGCGATACAGATAGACCGGCTCGATGGTCCCGAAGCGGCGCACGTCGTCGACCTCGACGAGCCCAGCGGCGACGACGGCGTCGTCATCGACGTCCACGCGGCGGGCGTCGCCTTCCCCGACGCGCTGCAGTCCCGCGGGCTGTACCAGCACAGGCCCGAGCTGCCCTACATCCCCGGTGCGGAGATCGCCGGCGTGGTGCGCAGCGCGCCTGCCGGCGCGCACGTGACGTCAGGTGATCGTGTCGCCGGGCTGACGATGCTGTCCGGCGGGATGGCCGAAGTCGTTGTGCTGTCGACGGACCGGGTGTTCACACTGCCGGACAACGTGACGTTCGAGGCCGGGGCCGGGCTGCTGTTCAACGATCTCACCGTGCATTTCGCGCTGCGGAAGCGAGGCAGGCTCGCGGCCGGAGAGACCGTGCTAGTGCACGGCGCAGCGGGCGGCATCGGCACGTCAACACTGCGGCTGGCACCGGTATTCGGCGCGGCACGCACCATCGCCGTGGTGAGCAGCGAAGACAAGGTCGCGATCGCCAAGGCCGCCGGTGCCTGCGACGTGGTGCTGGCCGAGGGTTTCAAGGACGCGGTCAAGGAGCTGACCGGCGGCCGCGGTGTGGACATCGTGCTGGACCCCGTCGGCGGCGACCGGTTCACCGATTCGCTGCGCTCACTGGCACCGGGCGGCCGTCTGCTGGTGGTCGGCTTCACCGGCGGCGAGATCCCGACAGTGAAGGTGAACCGGTTGCTTCTCAACAATGTCGACACCGTTGGCGTCGGCTGGGGTGCGTGGGCGTCGACGCATCCCGGTTATCTGCTCGAGCAGTGGGCGGAGTTGGAGCCGCTGCTGGCGGCGGGCACAGTGGCGGCGCCCCAGCCGGAGGTCTATCCCCTCGAGCGGGCGGCGGAGGCGATCGCGTCGCTGGAGAACCGCACCGCGAAGGGCAAGGCCGTCATCAAGGTGCGGTGACGAGCTACTCAGGACATTGCCGGGATGCCACGTTGGCCTAGCCCGACACCTGCATGATTGCCGATGCAAGTATCGCTTGACAGATATGAGTGAATACAAGTTGAACGCCAGCAACGAATCCGCGGCGGCAAGTGACGCAAAATATGCGAGAATAGCGCCACACAAGGACGACCTACGAGCAACCGTCGTATCGGGAGTGAGGACATCGTGGTCGGATCGACGGTACGGATCACGGCCTGTGCTGGAGTGCTCGCCGCGGGTTTGCTGCTCGGTAGTGCAAGCGGGGGTGTGGCCGTCGCCGAACCGGGTGGTGGTGCGAACAATTCGGGCAACGGCGGCGGTGACAGAAGCTCGAGCAGCCCTGGCGACCGCTTCGGCCAGCGCGGCATTCGTGGTGGATCGGATGCCGGTCCCCGCGTCCGCTTCGGCGCGCGCGCAACTCTGAGTGGATCGGATGTCGGACCACGCCTCCCGTTCGGCGGGCGCGCAATTCTGGGTAGATCGGATGTCGGGCCGCGCGGTGCCGTCTTCGGCCCGCATGGAATTTTCGGGGGATGGGACGGCGGGCAGCGCGGGGGCCCCTTATTCGGCCCGCACCGAATTCGCGCCGTGTCGGAGATCGGGCCACGCCGCACGGACGGTTCCGGCGACGGAATTCGCAGTCAGCGAGCCAGCACGTGGGAACCAAAGCGGGACGGCAGTGGTGTTGGCGCGGGCACCACGCTGCGGCGGCTAACGATTCACCTTCCCGTACCCCAAGCGCCGAGGTCCAACCCCAAGGGGAGGTTTGGCTACCCAGCGAAGTCTCTCTTTACCACCGTCGCGATCGAGGTACAGACCGTCGTGAAACTATTCGCCATTCCGCAGCCCGAGCCGTCGCCCGGCCCGCAACTCAGGGGGCGGGAAGACCAGCCGGTGGTGGACGCCAGCGGAGGTAATGGTGGCTCCGAAATGGATTTCACGGGCGACCCACAGCCATCGGTGCTGGACGCGCCGATGATAATTGCTCCACTGCCGGTGGCCCCGCCAGTCCCGCCGGTCGCTGTGCCGCCACCTCCCCCGATCGCCGCGGCACCACGGGTGCTCGGTTCTCAGGCGGCGGCCGGCGCGCCGCCGCCGGCTCTCCAGGGCGCGCCACCGCCGGCTCCCCAGGGCGCGCCGCCCGTTCCC
>JAOPWF010000529.1 GCA_025965815.1 Mycobacterium sp. | reverse complement strand
CCCTCGATGGTCGTGACCTCACGACCCTGGACGAGCGGCGCCAGGATCAGACAGGCGCTGACCAGCCCGCCGTCGAGCAGGACGCTGCACACTCCACACACGCCGACCGTGCAGGTCTGCTTGGTCCCGGTGAGGGCCAGGTCCTCACGCAGGACCTGCAGAAGCGTGCGATTCGGCTCCGTTTCTAGCTCGAGTGGGGCGCCATTGACGCGCAGCTTCAGCAGCAACGACTAGCCACCCACCTTGCGATCCATGGCGCTCTGAGCGAACGAGTTGTCCAGAATTGTCGAGAGGTCGAAACTCTTGATTTTGTCGTTGCTGGCCGAGAGAAAGCTGATCGCGTCGGTGAACTGGTCCTGGCTGATGGTTGGGTACTGCGGCGTGACCTGGCCGACGAAAAAATCGTAGGTCACCCCGAGCGCACGCTGGTCGTCATTCTTGAGGTACTTCTGCAGCACCTTGAGCGCGAACTCTCTGTCCGAACGACTTCTGGCAATGCCCTGAACGATGGAGTCGACATAGCGCTGCGCGACGGCCCGGTTGGAATTCAACCAGCTGTGCTGGACGACGATCGCTGTGCCGACCGACGGGAGTTTCTGAGCCGCCAGGTCGTAGATGACGTGGAAGCCCTTGTCCTCGAGCGCCAGCTGGTCCGGGGGCTGGGCGACACCACCGTCGATCGCGCCGTTGAGCAGCGCCGCGATGCGGTTCTCCAGAGACCCGACGGCGACGATGGTGACGTCCTTTTCGGCGTCCAGACCGACCTGTCTGAGCATGACCCGCGTGGCGATGTCGGACGAGGAGCCGATGGCCGACACGCCGATCTTTTTGCCTTTGAGCTCGGCGGGAGTGTTGATCGAGCTGGGCGCCATGAAGACGAACGGATACACACCGCCGACGATGCCGATGATCGTGAGGTCGCCGCCGCCGGCGGCAGCGCTCAGCGTTTCCGAGCCGCCGAGCTGGGCGACCTGGACCTGGCCTGAGAGCAAGGCCGGGATGCCCGTCGCACTGACGATGTTGTCAAGCGTGACGTCGAGGCCGTTCTGCTTGAAGTAGCCGCCTTCGAGGGCCATCCACTCGGGCAGGTTGTCGGCGATGACGTTGCTGTAGGAGACATGCAGCGCCACGGGAGCGCCAGTAAACGCGGCAACAGTCGGCGCAGCGTTGGCCACGGCCGCGGCAACAGTCGGGGCGGCATTGCCGACTGCTGCGGCGGCGGTCGGAGCGGCAGTGGCCACAGTTGGGGCCGCGTTCGCCACGGCGGCAGCGGCTGTCGGGGCTGCGGCGGCCACCGTTGGGGCCGCGTTCGCTACGGCCGCGGCGACCGTCGGTGCCGCGTTCTTCACTGCTGCAGCGACTGTGGGCGCGCTCGTGGCCACCGCTGCCGGGGCATTCGTCGCGCTCGGTGTGGGCGAGCAAGCCGTCGCGAGCAGCCCGACCGCGGACAGCACCGAAGCAACGCGAACGATTCTGGACGTCGAAAGAAACATCAGACCTTTCTCATCTCAAGGCGGAGAGATAGACCGCCTCCACTGTCCTACAACGCCCCCAGCGGGGACTTCCTATTGTTCCAAGTACCGCCGGATGTCGGTCGGCCCACCCCGCTTCGCGGCTCCGCGCGGTGGATGCGATCTGGAACCGATGGTTCTCGCTTCGACTCCGCGGGCGGACGGCGCCAACCTGCGGCAGAATGGGGCCGCCCGTACTACAAGGGGCCGTTCACCATGGGATCGAGCTCGGGGTGCTCGACGAAGGCCTTGCGCAGCTCGCGCGTCGCCTGGACCCAGTCCGCACCCTCGGGCAGGAAGACGCCTCCTGAGCGAACCTGGTACACCCGCGGGTCGTCCACACCGCTGGGAGTCACGCCGCGCTCCATGTGCGCCTTGACCGCATTGATCAGTCGCCGTCGCACCTGGATGACCATCGCGTCGGTTGACCCGAGATGTTCGGCGGATCGATTGACGACCACACCCATGCTCGTGGTCATCGCCGCGTCCTGCATGAGCAGCTCGCGGATGCCCGTGTAGCCGCCACCTCCCGTGTTGGACCGCTGCAGCTCCCGGTCAATCTTGAAGTCATTGCTGGTGTCGGTCTCGAAGCGAAAGCGACCGTACCAGTCCGAGGTGTTGGGCCTGTAGGTTGGAAACACGACCGGGCCGGTGACACCGTTGCCCAGTCGTCGGCCGCCCACGTTCATGAAAAAGTTCATGGTGTGGCTGTCGTCCATTGGCACCCGCGCACCGTTGTTCTTCTTGACGCCCAGCACACCTGGCGGGGTGAAGGTGAAGAACGGCATACAGAACTGGGCGACGCGCCAGTAGTACTCGCCTGGCGGGCCCGGTCGCCGGGCGCCGTAGGCCACCCCGCCGGGAGTCTCGATCACCTCGAAGTGGGCCGGCTTCTGGCGCAGCTGATATTCCGAGAACGTGCCCGGCGGCTGATCTTCGGGCGACAGACCGCCGTAGTGCAGGAAACCGACGTGCGTGGTGTCCATGTCGCCTTCCAGGATCTGCAACCAGTTGCCCTCGAGCTGGAACGCGGTGGCCGTCGCGCCTTCCACCATGTTGGCCTCGAGGTCGGGCAGTGGCGGCGGGTTCTGGCGTGGCCCCATGTACGTCCAGACGATGCCGCCACGCTCGATGCACGGGTAGCTTACGGCTTGGACTTTGCTCTTGAAGTCCGACTCGGCCGGCTCGTTCGGCATATCGATGCAGGTGCCGGCGGTGTCGAACTTCCAGCCGTGGTACACGCACCGCAGGCCCGCTTCTTCAGTGCGCCCGAAAAACAGCGAGGCGCCACGATGCGGGCAATTGTTGGCGATCAAGCCAACTTTGCCGTTCGAATCGCGCCAGCCGATCAATTGCTCGCTGAGCAGCAGAACACGGACCGGGTCGCAGTCGGGAGCTGGCAGCTCCGACGACAGCATGGCCGGCACCCAGTATTCGCGCATCAGGTTGCCCATCGGCGTTCCTGGTCCGACCCGCGTAATCAGCTCGTTGTCTTCCTTCCTGAGCATGGCAAGCAGTTGTCTCCGATCCGGACGGCTGCACCTATCAAAGCATGCCCGTGCACTCCTGTCCACGCGGCGCGGGTCGGTCTTGGGCTAGTATTGGCGGCCATGCTCAAGGTCCAGGATCTGCGCTTGCGGTACCGCACTGACGAGGGGGAAGTAGAAGCCGTCCGTGGACTGAGCCTCAACGTCGAACACGGCGAGTTCTATACGTTGCTGGGTCCCTCGGGGTGTGGCAAGACCAGTACGCTGCGCTGCA
>JAOPWF010000525.1 GCA_025965815.1 Mycobacterium sp. | reverse complement strand
GGTCGGATTCGTCGGCTCGGCGCAATCCAAGCAGGAGCTGATCGACCGGCCACGCGGCATGTCCTACCTGGTCGTGACCGGCCGCCGGGGCGGCAGCGCAATGGCGGCTGCCGCGGTCAACGCGATCGCCAGCGAGCGCGAATGACCGGCCGGGGAACGCTCTGGGGCGTCGGGCTCGGGCCCGGTGACCCCGAACTGGTCACGGTCAAGGCGGCCCGGGTGATCGGCGAGGCCGACGTCGTCGCCTACCACAGCGCGCGGCACGGCCGCAGCATCGCCCGCGGCATCGCCGAGCCGTACCTGCGGCCCGGGCAGATCGAGGAGCACCTCGTCTACCCCGTCACCACCGAGACGAGCGACCATCCGGGCGGCTACGCCGGCGCGATGGAGGACTTCTACCGCGAAGCCGCCGAGCGGATCGCCGCCCACCTGGAAGCCGGCCGCGACGTCGCGCTGCTCGCCGAGGGTGACCCGCTGTTCTACAGCTCGTACATGCACATGCACACCCGGCTCACCGAGCGGTTCGAGGCCGTGATCGTGCCGGGTGTGACATCGGTCAGCGCCGCCTCCGCGGCCACCGGCACTCCGCTGGTTCAGGGTGACGAGGTGCTCTCCATCGTCCCCGGCACGCTTCCGCAGGGTGAACTGACCGATCGGCTCGCAGCTGCCGACGCCGCCGTCATCATCAAGCTTGGTCGGTCGTATCCCGCTGTGCGGGAAGCGCTTTCGTCCGCCGGTCGGCTGGACGACGCGTACTACGTGGAGCGGGCCAGCACCGCCGGGCAGCGGGTATTGCCCGCCGCCGACGTCGATGACGCCCGGGTACCGTACTTTTCGCTGGTCCTCATCCCCAGTGGCACCCGGCCACCGGAGACGACGGCGGGCAGCGTCGCCGTCATCGGGCTGGGCCCGGGCGACGTCAACTGGATGACCCCGCAGAGCAAGCGCGAGTTGACCGCGGCGACCGACCTGATCGGCTACGGGCCTTATCTGGACCGGGTGCCGCGCCGCGACGGTCAATACCGCCACCCCAGCGACAACACCGACGAACCGGCCCGCGCGCAACTGGCCTGCACCTTGGCCGAGCAAGGCCGCGCCGTGGCCGTCGTGTCATCCGGTGACCCGGGTGTATTCGCCATGGCGACCGCGGTTCTCGAGGAAGCCAAGCAGTGGCCCGGGCTCCAGGTGCGGGTGATCCCCGCGATGACCGCGGCGCAGGCGGTGGCCAGCCGGGTCGGCGCACCGCTGGGCCACGACTACGCGGTGATCTCACTGTCGGACCGGCTCAAGCCGTGGGACGTCATCGCCGGGCGCCTCAAGGCCGCCGCCGCCGCCGACCTGGTGCTGGCGATCTACAACCCGTCGTCGAAGCCCCGCACCTGGCAGGTCGGCGCCATGCGTGATCTGCTGTTGGAGCACCGTGATCCCGGGACACCGGTCGTCATCGGCCGCGACGTGTCCGGGCCGCGCGAGAAGGTCACCGTCGTCCGCCTTGCCGACCTGGATCCGGCGGAGGTCGATATGCGCTGCCTGTTGATCGTCGGGTCGTCGCAGACGCAGTGGTACGACAACACGGTCTTCACTCCGCGGCGCTACCCGACCTGACCCACGACGCCGCCTGTTCGACGGTGCCGACCGTCGTCACGCCGGCGGGAAGCGCCGGGCGGTCCACCATGACGACTGCCACGCCCAGCGCCGCGGCGGCGTCCAGCTTCGGCCGTGTCATCTGCCCACCACTGTTCTTGGTGACAAGCGCGTCGATGCGGTGTTCGCGCAGCAGCGCGTATTCGTCGTCGTAGCGGTACGGGCCACGGGAGAGCAGTACTTCGTGTCGTCTCGGCAGAGTGCCGGAATCCGGCGAGGTGACGGCACGGATCAGGAACCACGCGTCGCTGTCGGCGAACGCCGCGACACCGGATCTGCCGGTGGTCAGGAACACCCGTGAAAAGCCTTCACGGGCAATGGTTTCAGCGGCCTCGGTGTCCGACTTCACCAGCATGGCGTTACCGGGGTCCCACGCCGGCCGGGCCAGCACCACATGCGGCAACCCCAGGTCGGCGCACACCTGGGCGGCGTGCGCGGTGATGGTCGCGGCGAACGGGTGGGTGGCGTCGACGACCGCGCCCACTCCGGAATCGACCAGCCAGCGCCGCATTGCGTCGACGCCGCCGAAGCCGCCGATCCGTACGTCGCCGACCGGCAGCGCCGGGTCGGGCACCCGGCCCGCCAGTGAGCTGATGATGTCGACGTCGCGATGCAGCAGCGCGGCCAGCGCGCGCGCCTCCGCGGTGCCGCCGAGCAGCAGCACCCGCATCAGTGCCGCCCGCGCCGCAGGCGATCCGCCGAGTACAGGTAGCTGTCCGAAAAGCCTTCGGCGCCAAGAACGTCGCCGACGATGATCACCGCGGTGCGGGTGATGCCTGCGGTGCGCATCTGCTCGGCGAGGTCGGCCAGCGTGCAGCGCAGTACGCACTGTTCCGGCCAGCTCGCGAACGCCACGACCGCGGCGGGGGTCTCCGGTCGGTAGCCACCGGCCAGCAACTGGGGAACGATCGCGTCGACCTGCGCGGCCGCCAGATGCAGCACCAGTGTCGAACCGGAACGCGACAGCGCGGTGAGGTCCTCGCCGGCCGGCATCGCCGTCGACAGCGTCGCCACCCGGGTCAGAGTGACCGTCTGCGCGACGCCGGGCACCGTCAATTCGCGGCCCAGTGCCGCCGCGGCCGCGGCGAAAGCGGGGACCCCGGGCACGATTTCGTAGTCGACGCCAAGCTGGTCAAGACGACGGGACTGCTCGGCCAGTGCGCTGTACAGCGACGAGTCCCCAGAATGCAGCCGGGCGACGTCCAAGCCCGCGGCGTGCGCATCGGCCAGTTCGGTGATGATCTGTTCCAGGGTCAGGGGTCCGGTGTCGACGATCCGCGCATCCGGTGGGCACAGTGCCAGCAGATCGTCGGGCATGATCGAGCCGGCGTACAGACACACCGGGCAGCGGTTGAGCAGGCGCTGGCCACGCACGGTGATGAGATCGGCCGCGCCTGGACCGGCGCCGATGAAGTACACGGTCACGACTTGCTCACTACCCACTGGGTGACGGGCATCGCTGGGCGCCAGCCGGTGAATCCCCCGACCGGCTCGCCGCGATAGTGCTGAAACCGCCGCAACTCGCCGCCCCATCGCGAATGGGACTGCGAGAGAACCGCTTCAGACTCCGCGGTGACGACATTGGCCACCAGGCGGCCGCCTGGCGCCAGCCGCGCGAGGCACGCGTCGAGCAGGCCGGGTTGCGTCATCCCGCCGCCGAGGAAGATGGCTGCCGGCTCCGGTGCGCCGTCGAACGAGTCGGGTGCATCACCCCGGATGTCAACGTGGGTTCCGAATGCCAGCACGTTGCCCGCGATGCGCTTCCGCCGCTGTTCGTCATGCTCGAATGCGACGGCCGTGCAGCCGAATCCGCTGCGGCACCACTCGATCGCGATGCTGCCCGATCCGGAGCCGACGTCCCACAGCCGCTCGCCGGGGCGTGGTGCGAGTGCTGCCAGCGTGACCGCGCGCATGGCCTGTTTGGTGATCTGGCCGTCGTGCGCGAATGCGTCGTCGGGCAGCACCTGAGCCACCCGCTCGTCGGGCAGGTAGCGGACCGCGACCACGTTCAGGTCGTCCACGTCGTAAAGCGGGTCCTGCGCCCAGTCCCGGGCGGACGCATCGCGGCGACGTTCCGCGGGGCCGCCGAGCTGCTCGAGCGCGGTCAACGCGGAGTCACCGCGGCCGGTTTCGGTGAGCAGCCGGGCCAGCGTCGCCGGGCCGGTGCCGTCCCGGGACAGCACGACCGCTTGCCCGCCGCGGCGTACCGCGGTGTGCGGCGCCGCGCTGACCAGGCTGATCACCTCGGTGTCGTGCGCGACCCAGCCCATCCGCGCGCACGCCAGCGTCACACTCGACACGGTCGGCAGCACGGTCACCCGGTGGGCTCCGTACAGCCGGATGAGAGTGCCGCCGATGCCGTGCAAGAGTGGGTCGCCGCTGGCCACGACGTGTACGTCGCCCGGCGCGTCGTCGAGCAGCTTCGGCAGGAACGGGAGCATCGGCGACGGCCATTCCCGCCGCGGGGCCGCCACGCCGGCATCCAGTAGGTCCAGCTGGCGTTTCGACCCGTAGATCACCGTGGCCCGCGTCAGTTCAGCCCGGGCGGCCGGCGTCAACCCCGCCATACCGTCGGCCCCGATACCGACAACGACGATCATCGCGGCATCCTGCGCCACACCGGCTGCGGGAGCAGCCGCAACCCGAAGAACACCGGCCGCAACGTCCACGGGATCCATACCGTGCGCCGGCCCTTCGCCAGCGCCCGCGCGGTCGCGGCCGCCACCTGCGACGGCGTGCTGGACAGCGGCGCGGGCTCCATACCGTCGGTCAACCGCCCGATCACGAACCCGGGGCGGGAGATCAGCAACCGGACGCCGGAACCGTGCAACGCATCGGCGAGTCCGCTGGCGAACCCGTCCAGCCCCGCCTTCGCCGAGCCGTAGACATAGTTCGCCCGGCGCACCCGCACTCCGGCCACGGACGAGAACACCACGATCGAGCCGCGACCGGCCGCCCGCATCGCCTCGGCCAGGTGCGTCAACAGGCTCACCTGCGCCACGTAGTCGGTGTTCACCACCGAGACGGCGTGCGCGGCGTCGGTCTCGGCGCGGGCCTGATCGCCCAGGACGCCGAAGGCCAGCACAGCCGTGCCGATCGGGCCGTACTCGGCGACCAGCGATGAGACCAGTGGACCGTGCGACGCAAGGTCGTCGGCGTCGAACTCCAGCACGTGTACGGTCCGCGCCCCGGCGGAGCGCACGGCGGCCACCTGCTCGTCGAGCCGGTCCGGCCCGCGGGCCGCCAGCACCACGTCGGCCCCGGGTGCCAGCAGGGCGGCGAGTTCGGAGCCGATTTCGCTGCGGCCGCCGAAAATCACCACTGGCCCGCTACCCGTGTCATTCACGGCTGCGATTATCACCTGCGCTAGCGTGAGCACTGATGGCGAACGGGACTACCAGGCTCACCAACGACGCGATGGCGTTCCTTTCCGAGCGCCATCTCGCCATGTTGACCACGCTACGTGCCGACCATTCGCCGCATGTGGTGGCCGTTGGCTTCACGTTCGACCCGAAGACCCACATCGCCCGAGTGATCACCAGCGGCGGCTCCCAGAAAGCGGTCAACGCCGATCGCGCGGGTGTGGCGGTCCTCAGTCAGGTGGACGGCGCGCGCTGGCTGTCGCTGGAGGGCCGCGCCAGCGTCAACACCGAGGCCGACGCCGTCCGCGACGCCGAACGCCGCTACGCGCAGCGGTACCGCACCCCGCGGGTCAATCCGCGCCGCGTGGTGATCGAGGTGCATGTGGAGCGGGTCCTCGGTTCGTCGGATCTGCTGAAGCGCTCGGCCGACCAGGCCGACCAGGCGGATTAAGTCCGGCGGGGCTGACCCGGCGAGATCAACTGGTCGCCGCCGGACCGGCGGGCACCACGATGAGATCGTGCGGACGCTCGTTGACCGCCACGGCGCCGTCGGCGGTGACGATCACGATGTCCTCGATCCGGGCGCCCCACTGGCCGGGGAAATAGATCCCCGGTTCGATGCTGAATGCCATGCCTTCCTCCAGCGGCAGGTCGTTGCCGGCGACGATGTAGGGCTCTTCGTGAACGGAGAGCCCGATGCCGTGGCCGGTGCGGTGCACGAACGCGTCCGCGAGGCCGGCTTCGGCGAGCACGTCACGCGCGGCCGCGTCCACCTGTTCCGCGGTGACTCCGGGCCGGACCGCCTCCACGGCCGCCTGCTGCGCACGCTGCAGCACCGAATACAGCTGCGCCACATCGGGACTGGGGTCACCGATGCTGTACGTCCTGGTCGAATCGGAGTTGTATCCGGGCTCGTACGGTCCTCCGATATCGACGACGACGATGTCGCCGGGCCGTAGTTCGCGGTCCGAGGACTCGTGGTGCGGATCGGCGCCATGCGGGCCGGACCCGACGATGATGAACGCCACCTCGGAATGCCCTTCGGCGACAATGGCTTCGGCGATGTCGGCGGCGACGTCGGCCTCGGTGCGGCCGGGCACCAGGAAGTCCGGCACCCGGGCGTGCACCCGGTCGATGGCCGCGCCGGCCTTGCGCAACGCGTCGACTTCGGCGGTGTCCTTGACCATCCGCAGCCGGCGCAGCACGTCGGTTGCCAGCACCGGCACCACGCCGAGCACGTCGGCCAGCGGCAGCAGGTGGAGCGCGGGCATCGAGTCGGTGACCGCTGTGGCGGCAGGAGCACCGCCCAGCGCGTCGGCCACCAGCCGGTACGGGTCCTCGCCATCCACCCAATCGCGAACAGCGAGGCCGAGTTCGGTCACCGCCGACTCCTTGAGCGAGGCCAACTCCATCCGCGGCACGACGACCGTGGAGTCACCCGTACCGATTCCCGGGTCGCTGCGCTCCTGCCCACCGGAGGAGGGCACCACCAGGGCGGTCAGCCGCTCGAATGTCTGGGCCCGCGAACCGACGAGGTACCGCAGGTCGTATCCGGGTGTCACCACGAGACCCGCCAGCCCCGCCTCGCCGGTCGCCGCCGCGGCATCCCGCAGCCGTCGCGCGTACACCTCGGTGCTGAATCGGCTTGCACTCATTCCTCGAGGCTAGTCGGCGACCCGGTAGCTGGCGATCTCGATCAGGTTGCCGTCGGGGTCACGGCAGTAGTGCGACGTCATCGGTCCCAACGCGCCGATCTTGGTCACCGGCCCCTGGGTGATCTGCGCACCGTTGGCGCGCAGGTGAGCCCCGATTTCGTCCGGATCGGCGTCGGCTATGAAGCACAGGTCGAGTGAGCCCGGCGCGTCCACCGCCCCCGTCTCCCAGTTCGGCGCGCCACTGGGCCGAATGTTGATCTTCTGGTTGCCGAACATCAGCGCCAACCGGCCGTCGCCGAAGCTCTCCCGCCGCATCCCCAGCACCCGGGCATACCACTCAACCGTCACGTCGACGTCGCGGCAGTTGAACACGACATGGTCGATGCGATCGATGTGAAACGGCACAGCCCAACGCTACTGGCAGGATGACGGGCATGTCCGCTCCCCTGATGCTGCTCGACGGCGCGAGCATGTGGTTTCGCTCCTACTTCGGGGTGCCGTCGTCGATCACCTCGCCTGACGGTCGGCCGGTGAATGCGGTGCGCGGATTCCTGGACACCGTCGCCACGCTGATCACCCGGGAGCGGCCCGCGCGGCTGGTCGTCTGCCTCGACCTGGACTGGCGGCCCCAGTTCCGGGTCGACCTCATCCCGTCGTACAAGGCGCACCGCGTCGCCGAGCCGGAACCCGCCGGTCAGCCCGACATCGAGGAAGTCCCCGACGAACTCACCCCGCAGGTCGACATGATCCTCGCAATCCTGGACGCGTTCGGCATTTCGACGGCGGGTGCACCGGGATTCGAGGCCGACGACGTGCTGGGCACACTGGCGACGCAGGAGCGCCGCGACCCGGTCATCGTGGTCAGCGGCGACCGTGACCTGCTTCAGCTGGTCTCCGACGATCCAGTTCAGGTCCGGGTGCTCTACATCGGTCGCGGGCTTTCGAAGGCCACCATGTTCGGACCGGCCGAGGTAGCTGACAAATACAACGTGCCGGCGGACCGTGCCGGAGCGGCGTACGCCGAACTGGCGCTGCTGCGTGGCGACCCGTCCGACGGGCTGCCCGGCGTCCCCGGCATCGGCGACAAGACCGCCGCCACGCTGCTGGCAGAGCACGGCTCGCTGGAGCGGATCCTGGAAGCCGCCGACAACCCGAAGTCCAAGATGTCCAAGGCCTACCGGTCCAAACTGCTGGCCGCGACCGACTACATCGAGGCCGCGGGACCGGTGGTGCAGGTCGCACGCGACGCGCCGGTCACGTTGTCGACCGCTTCGGACAAACTGCCGCTGGCGGCCGACAACCCGGCCCGGGTCGCAGAACTGGCCACCGAACTGGGCGTCGGCTCATCGATAGGCCGGCTGCAGAAAGCGCTCGACTCGCTGCCGGGCTGACCTATTTGGGTCTGCCGACCTCGTAGGTGCCGTTGTCGTCCTGGAAAGTCACGGTGACCTGCCGCTTGGTTCCGTCGATGCTGACCTCGCAGTTGAAGGTGTCACCCTTCTTCACCTTGGGGCTCTGGCCGTCGTTGCACTTGACGTCCTTGACGTTCTTGGCGCCGTAGCCGTTGGTCTCGTCGGTGAGCACCTGCTGCACGCCGGCCTGGGCCTTGCTGACGTCGAGCTTGGTGGTGACGAAAAATCCCGGCTTCCAGAAGCCAAGCACCAGGACCACGGCGACGATCAGCGCGGCCAGTAGGCCGACGATTCCGCCGATGAGGGCGAGCGACTTCTTGGAGCCCTGCTCCTGACCGGGCTGCTGCGGGTACTGACCGGGCTGGCCGTACTGACCAGGCTGGCCTGGCTGGCCCGGCTGTCCCGGGTACTGGCCGTACTGGCCGGGCTGACCGTATTGGCCGGGCTGGCCGTACTGCCCCGGCTGCTGTCCGTACTGCTCGGTCTGCGGGTACGCCGACGGGTTGTATTCGGTGGGAGGCTGCTGACCGAACTGTTCGGTCTGCGGGTAGTGCGGCGGCGAGTAGGACGTGGGCGGCTGCTGATACTGCGGATACTGCGGCGGGGTGTACGCGGGCGGTTGCTGCCACGCCGGCGCGTCGCTGGGCGGCTGCTCGGAGCCGGAGGCCGGCGGCTCCCACGACTGCGGCTGATCGGAGGGCGATTCTGATCCGCTGGAAGACTTCTCCTCGCCCGCCCCGGGTTGCTGACCCTGCCACGGCTGGTTCGGGTCCGGTCCCTGCGGTCCGCTCATCGTCTCTCCTTGGTGCTGGTCCACTGTCGCCCCACTACTGAGGGATAACCGTAGCGTTTGCATCACCTTACCCGCCATCAACAGCCACGACGCCGCGCCGAATGTCGCTGATAGCGCGTTTCGCTGAGCGTCGCAGCGCAGGGTCCGGGCCGGCGATGCGAAGCTGGTCGAGCAGGTCGATCACCTGTCGGCACCAGCGCACGAAATCACCCGCGGACAGCGGCGAGCCGACGCCGGCCGCGTCGGAGGCTTCCAGGGCAGCGGTGAGGTCCCCGGTGGTGGCCCAGCGGTAAATGGCGCCGACGAAGCCCTCGTCGGGTTCGCGGCTGGGATTGAGCCGGTGCCGTTGCTCGTGGGCACGCAGTTGCGTCGACAGCCGACGGGTCTGCACGAGCGCCCGCCTCAGCGCGCCGGTCGGCGCGTCCACGCCCTGGGTGGGACCGGACGCGTCGCCTCGTGACTCGTAGAGCACCGACGAGACCACCGCCGCCAGCTCGGCCGGTTGCAGCCCGTTCCACGCTCCGCTGCGGAGGCATTCAGCGACCAAAAGGTCGCTCTCACTGTAAATCCGGGCCAGCAGCTGCCCGTCGTCGGTGACCTTCGGCCTGCCGTCCCGCTCGTCGCGGATGAATCCGCGTTCGGTGAGCAACTCGAGGATCCGGTCGAAGGTGCGGGCCAGCGAATTGGTGGCCGCGGAGACTTTCTGCTGGATCTGCGCGTTGTCGCGTTCGATGCGCAGATACCGCTCAGCAGTCCGGACCTGTTCTTCCCGGTCGGTCGCGCTGTGCGAGGGGTGGCGTCGAAGTTGCTCACGCAACGGCGCCAGTTCCGGGTCCACGTCGCGCTCCGGCGCGCGGCGTTTGCCCTTGCCGGTGGGCACGACCAACCCCGCGGCGGCGGATCGCAGCGCCGAGGCGAGGTCACGCCGGACCCGGGGTTGGCGATGCTCGACCCGCTTGGGCAGTGTCATAGACCCCAACGGAGACGACGCACCCGAATAGTCGGCCGACGAAATCCGACCCGCCCAACGGTGTTCGGTCAACACCAGCGGGCGGGGGTCGAGGCTGTCGCCGTCGGGTTCGAGGACGACGGCCAGTCCGCCGCGGCGGCCGTGCGTGATGGTGATGACGTCGCCGCGGCGCAGCCCGGCCAGCGCGTCGTTGGCCGCCTTGCGACGCTGCAGCCGCGACGCTCGAGCCTGGGTGCGCTCCCGTTCGGCGATGTTCGCGCGCAACCGCGCGTAGTCGAGGACCGGTGCGTCACGGCCGCCGAGTTCGCCGGCGATGTCGTCGAGCATCCGCTCGCCGCGGGTGACGCCGCGGGCCAGGCCCACCACGGAGCGGTCGGCCTGATACTGCGCGAACGAGCGTTCCAGTAGCCGGTGGGCTTGCTCAGGGTCCATCCGGCGGACCAGGTTGATCGTCATGTTGTACGACGGCGCAAAGGAACTGCGTAGCGGGAAGGTGCGTGTCGAGGCCAGCCCCGCAACCTCTGCGGGGTCGAGGTCCGGTTTCCAGATCACCACCGCGTGGCCCTCGTCGTCGAGGCCGCGACGTCCGGCCCGACCGGTCAGCTGTGTGTACTCGCCCGGCGTCAACGGCTTGTGCTGCTCTCCGTCGAACTTCACGAGTCGTTCCAGCACCACGGTGCGGGCCGGCATGTTGATGCCCAAAGCCAGTGTCTCGGTGGCGAATACCGCCCTGACCAGGCCGGCGGTGAACAACTCCTCGACGGTGTGGCGGAACACCGGCAGCATGCCTGCGTGGTGGGCGGCCAGCCCGCGCAGCAGGCCCTCCCGGAATTCGTAGTAGCCGAGCACCGCCAGATCCGCATCGTCCAGTGCGCCGCAGCGGCGGTCGATCACCTCGGCGATCGGGGCCCGCTCTTCATCGGTGGTGAGCCGAAGCGACGATCGCAGGCACTGCTTGACTGCGGCGTCGCAGCCGGCCCGGGAGAAGATGAAGGTAATGGCGGGCAGCAGCCCCTCATGGTCCAGCGTCGTGACGACATCCGGGCGCGACGGCGGCCGGTAGATGCTCGGTCGCCCGCCGCGTCCCGGTCCCCGGCCACCCTGGCGACCCGACCGTCCGCGGGGCTGCCAGTCGGCCAATCGGTCTGCCTCGCGTCGGTGTGCGATGTGCCGCAACAACTCCGGGTTGACCATGGTTCCCCGACCCGCGTCGTCCGGGCCGCCCTCGCGGGCATAGTCGAACAGATCGAACAGCCGTTTACCGACGAGAAGGTGCTGCCAGAGTGGAACCGGCCGGTGCTCCTCGACGATCACGGTGGTGTCGCCGCGCACCGTCTGAATCCAGCCGCCGAACTCCTCGGCGTTGCTAACGGTCGCCGACAGGCTGACCAGCCGCACCTCCTCGGCAAGAAGCAGGATCACCTCTTCCCACACGGCACCGCGCATCCGGTCGGCCAGGAAGTGGACCTCGTCCATCACGACGTACGCCAGCCCTTGCAATGCAGGCGAATCCGCGTAGAGCATGTTCCGCAACACTTCGGTGGTCATCACCACGACCGGCGCGTCGCCGTTGATCGACTGGTCGCCGGTCAGCAGGCCGATGCGCTCGGGGCCGTAGCGGTTTACCAGGTCGGTGTGTTTCTGATTGCTCAGCGCCTTGATAGGCGTGGTGTAGAAGCACTTTTGGCCGGCCGCCAGTGCCAGGTGCACCGCGAACTCGCCGACCACGGTCTTGCCGGCGCCGGTGGGTGCGCACACCAGCACGCCGTGGCCGCCTTCCAGCGCTCTACAGGCGCGCAGCTGAAAGTCGTCCAGCTTGAACGGCAATTGCGCCGTGAAGTTGGCCAGTTCGGTGCCGGCGACGGCCGGGCTGTCAGGTGACGTCGTCATGGAAGTGGGCAATGGTCGAGGCCGACGGCGCGGCTGACGGCGGCTCGATCGGTGACGCCTCGTCGTCGGACAGTGCCGCCCATTCGGCGGCCGCGGCGCGCCTGGCCTTGCGTTTGTCGTGGATCCGGGCGATCTGAATGGCCAGTTCGAGCAGCAGCGTCAACGCCAGTCCCAAAGCGACCATCGAGAATGGATCGGAGCCGGGGGTGGCGAACGCCGCGAACACGAAAACGCCGAAGATCATGCCGCGCCGCCACGACTTGAGCCGTTCGTACGGCAGGATCCCGACCAGATTGAGCATGACGATCAACAGTGGGAATTCGAAGCTCACCCCGAATACCAGCAGCAGATTGATCAGGAAGCTGAAATACCGGTCGCCGGACAGCGCGGTCACCTGGACATCGCTGCCCACTGTCAACAGGAAGTGCAACGCCTTGGCGAGCACCACGTACGCGAGGACCGCCCCAGCGACGAACAGCACCGCGGCCGACGTCACGAACGCCACCGCGAACCGGCGCTCCTTCTGGTAGAGCCCCGGGGTGATGAAGGCCCACAGCTGGTACAGCCAGACGGGGCAGGCCAGCACGATGCCCGCGGTCAGGCCGACCTTGAGTCGCAGCATGAACTGGTCGAACGGCGCCGTGGCCAGCAGTCGGCACTGGCCGTCCTTGGTGAGGTCCGCCCGCGCGGACTCCGGCAGTGCGCAGTAGGGGTGGCGCAGCCACTCGCCCAGGCTCTCCACGCCGAAAAAGCCGTGGCTGTACCACATGAAACCGACGGCGGTGGTGAGGATGATCGCGCCTACCGAGATGAGCAGCCGGGTGCGCAACTCGTGGAGGTGGTCGACCAGGGACATCGTCCCGTCGGGATTGACCCTGCTACGCCGGCGGCGAGGGTCGAGCCGCTTAAGAACGCCAGGAGTCTTCACAAGCGATTGTCAGTTGCGCCACGGCCATCGGAAGCTCGCGGGGGCCGGACCGTTGGCCGGCTTCGCGCTCAGGCCGGCCGCGCGTCGGTGTGGTTCTGCTCCGGCGCGGGGGTCTCGACACGCTCGGACTGCACCGGAGTGGCCGCGGGGGGAGGTGCCGGCGACGCCGGGGGTTCGGTCTTGCCGTCGTTCTGCAACTCGCGAACCTCAGACTTGAAGATGCGCAGCGACTTGCCCAGTGACCGGGCCGCGTCGGGCAGCTTTTTGGCACCGAAGAGCAAGATCACCACGACGGCGAGGACCGCCCAGTGTCCTGGACCGAAATTGGCGAACATGGTTACCTCCAGACGTCGTTTCGATGCTACCCCACCCGGGGGCGGGCCCACCTCCGCCGAGCGTTCAGCCGGCGGTGCTGTCGGCGTAGACCGCCAGCGCGGCCGTCGCCGAGTCACGCACCCGCGCGGCGAGTTGCTCGGGCTCCAGCACGCGCACCGCGGATCCGAAGCCGAGCACGAACCGGGTCATCCACTCATCCGAGGCATAGGTCATCGTCGCCTCGCAGGAGCCGTCCGGCAGCTCGCGCAGCACCCGTAGCGGGTAGTACTCGAACATCCACGACGCCGACGGCTCCACCCGCAGCGTCGCCGACGGCAGCGACGGATCGGCGTCGAACAGCGAGGTGTCCGGAGGAGCCTGCAACGCCGGCTCCGGCGGCGTGGAGGGCTCGTCGAGCACCTGCGCGTCGACGATGCGGTCGAACCGGAACAGCCGGACCCCTTCGGCCGTGCGGCACCACGCCTCGAGGTAGCTGTGATCACCGACCAGCACCACCCGGATCGGGTCGACGACCCGGCTGGACAGCACGTCGTGCGAGGCGGAGTAGTACTCGATGGCCAGCGCACGGCCGCCACGCACCGCCGCCCGCACCGCCGCCGCGGCCTGGCTCTCCACCGGCGCGGGCTCGTCGACGGCCGCCACCGATGGTCCGGCGCCGTGACTGACGGTGCCCGCCGCCGACTCGATCTTGGCGATCGCGCTGCGTGCCGCCTCCGGGTCGACCATGCCCGGCACGTCGACGAGGGCCCGCAGCGCCACCAGGACGCCGGTGGCCTCCGGCGAGGTCAGTCGCAGCGGGCGGTCGATGCCGGCCGAGAAGATGACCTCGATGGTGTCGCCCGAGAATTCGAAGTCGATCAGGTCGCCGGGTCCGTAACCGGGCAGGCCGCACATCCACAGCTGGTTCAGGTCCTCCCTGAGCTGCTTGACGCTCACGCCGAGATCGGCGGCGGCTTCGGCGTAGGTGATCCGGGGGTTGGCCTGGAAGTACGGAACCATATTGAGCAGCCGGACCAGCCGGGTGGACACCGAACTCATGCGCGATCCCGCTCCGCTTCTCGCTCTACCCTCACGCCGATACCTCGTCGTCTTTCTGCGCCTGGGACTGCAGCCGGGCGAGCACGTCGTCGCGCAGGAATTGCGGTTCGAGCACGACGGCGTCGGGCCCGTAGCCGGCGATCTCGCGGGCCAACCGGTCGCTGGTGCCGATGTCGACGACGATCACCTGCCCGTCGCGGCCGCCCAGGATGCGCGAACCGACCTCGGTGGCCGAGCGCCGCAACGCCGTGGCCCGTCCCTCGGCGACCCAGACCGTGGCCTGCGTCCCGGTCGGGGTCTCCCCGATCACCCGCGCCACCACGTCGCGCAGGTCGACGCCTTCGGGTCTGCTGACCGTGCCGCGCGGTCCGATCGCCTTCACCTCGGCCCCGATCCGGGAGAGCCGGAAGGTGCGCGTCGCGTCCCGGTCGCGGTCATGGCCGACGAGATACCAGCGTCCCTTGTCGGTGACGACACCCCACGGTTCGACCGTGCGTACGGTGTACGGCTCGGTCCTGGCGGGCCGGTGTGGGAATTGGACGGCCTGCCTGGCGTCGATCGCCGACAACAGGATGCCCAGCACGTCCTCGGATCCGCGAAGACCCGGTAGCCCTGTCGTCGAGGTGATGGCCACACCGTCGGATGCATCGACGTCCACGCCCGCGGCACGCAGCTTGAGCACGGCTCCCTGGGTCGCGGTGATCAGTTCCGGCGATTCCCACAGCTGCGTCGCGACGGCCACCGCGGCCGCCTCGTCCGGGGTCAGCTCGACGGTCGGCAGCTCGTAGGCGGCGCGGTTGATGCGGTAACCCTCGGTGGGGTCGAACTGCGAGACCCGTCCCGTCTCCAGCGGGATCCCGAGATCGCGGAGTTCGTTCTTGTCGCGTTCGAACATCCGGCTGAACGCCTCGTCGCTGGCGCTCTCGTCGTAGCCGAGCACGGTGGCACGGATGCGTTCGGCGGTGATGTAGTTGCGGGTGGACAGCAAGGCGATGACAAGGTTCATCAGCCGTTCGACTTTGGAGATCCCCACTTGCATCAGCCTAGGGGGTCACATCGAAGCGATCAGCCTCTTGACCCGTTCGTCGACCGAGCGGAAGGGGTCCTTGCACAGCACGGTGCGCTGAGCCTGGTCGTTGAGCTTGAGGTGGACCCAGTCGACGGTGAAGTCGCGACCGGCTTCTTGCGCGGCGCTGATGAACTCGCCGCGCAGCTTGGCCCGGGTGGTCTGCGGCGGCTGGTTGACCGCGGCCTCGATCTCCTCGTCGGTGGTGATCCGGGACGCCAGGCCCTTGCGCTGCAGCAGGTCGAACACACCGCGACCGCGCTTGATGTCGTGATAGGCCAGGTCCAGCTGGGAGATCTTCGGATCGGACAGGTCCATGTTGTAGCGGTCCTGATAGCGCTGGAACAGCTTGCGCTTGATGACCCAGTCGATCTCGGTGTCGACCTTGGCGAAGTCCTGGCTCTCGACGGCGTCGAGCTGGCGGCCCCACAGGTCGACGACCTGCTCGATCTGCGCGTTAGGCTCCCGGGTCTGCAGGTGCTCGACGGCACGCGAGTAGTACTCCCGCTGAATGTCCAGCGCGCTGGCCTGCCGACCACCCGCCAGGCGCACCGGCCGCCGACCGGTCACGTCGTGGCTGACCTCCCGGATGGCTCTAATCGGGTTGTCCAGCGAGAAGTCCCGGAACGCCACGCCGGATTCGATCATCTCCAGCACTAGGGCGGCGGTGCCCACCTTGAGCATGGTGGTCGACTCGCACATGTTGGAGTCGCCGACGATCACGTGCAGCCGGCGGTACTTCTCGGCGTCGGCGTGCGGCTCGTCGCGAGTGTTGATGATGGGGCGCGACCGCGTGGTCGCCGACGACACGCCCTCCCAGATGTGCTCGGCGCGCTGCGACAGGCAGAAGGTCGCCGCCTTGGGCGTCTGCAGCACCTTGCCGGCGCCGCAGATCAGCTGCCGGGTGACCAGGAACGGCAACAGCACGTCGGAGATCCGGGAGAACTCACCGGCCCGCACGATCAGGTAGTTCTCGTGGCAGCCGTAGGAGTTGCCCGCCGAATCGGTGTTGTTCTTGAACAGGTAGATGTCGCCGCCGATGCCCTCGTCGGCGAGCCGTTGCTCCGCATCGATGAGCAGGTCTTCCAGCACCCGTTCACCGGCACGGTCGTGGGTGACCAGCTGGACCAGACTGTCGCATTCGGCGGTGGCGTACTCCGGGTGTGAACCCACGTCGAGATACAGCCGTGCGCCGTTGCGTAGGAAAACGTTCGAACTGCGGCCCCACGACACCACCCGGCGGAACAGGTAGCGGGCAACCTCATCCGGGCTGAGCCGGCGATGGCCGTGGAACGTGCAGGTAACACCGAATTCGGTCTCGATGCCCATGATTCGTCGCTGCACGTATTCGAGCGTACTGGTTACCTGGTCCAGAGGGTGCGCAAGCTCGCCGTATGGCCGCCGCATCCGGTCCGGTGAGCGGCGTTGACACCGGTCAAGGTCCCGTACCAGCTATATGTCTTCGGATTGATGTGGATGCCGTGGTTGAGCGCGATCCTCACCCGCCGCATCCTCCGACGGCCGCTGCGCACCCTGGGCTGGAGCTGGAACGGGCGCTATGTGGTGATCGGCTACCTGATCCCGATCGCGTACAGGCTG
>JAOPWF010000507.1 GCA_025965815.1 Mycobacterium sp. | reverse complement strand
CTGAGACGCAGAGCACGGAGAGCTAAGTCATGTTGATTCCCCGTAAGGTCAAGCACCGCAAACAACACCACCCGCGCCAGCGCGGCATCGCCAGCGGTGGCACGTCGGTGAGCTTCGGTGACTACGGCATCCAGGCACTGGAGCACGCCTACATCACCAACCGGCAGCTCGAGTCCGCTCGTATCGCCATCAACCGGCACCTCAAGCGCGGCGGCAAGGTGTGGATCAACATCTTCCCTGACCGCCCGCTGACCAAGAAGCCCGCCGAAACCCGCATGGGTTCGGGCAAGGGTTCGCCGGAGTGGTGGGTGGCCAACGTGAAGCCGGGCCGAGTGCTCTTCGAGCTGAGTTACCCCGATGAGAAAGTCGCCCGGGAAGCATTGACCCGGGCAATCCACAAACTACCGATCAAGGCACGGATCGTGACCCGAGAGGAGCAGTTCTGATGGCAGTGGGAACGTCGCCTGGCGAACTGCGCGAGCTCACCGACGACGAGTTGACCTCGCGCCTGCGCGAGTCGAAGGAAGAGCTGTTCAACCTGCGCTTCCAGAATGCGACCGGTCAGCTCTCTAACAACCGTCGACTGCGCGTCGTGCGGCAGGAGATTGCGCGTATCTACACGGTGCTGCGCGAACGTGAACTGGGTCTGGCATCCGGACCCGATGGTGAGGAATCGTGATGGCAGATCAGAAGACAACGAAGGGCCCGGCCCGCACGCCGCGTACCGAGAAGCCGCGCGGCCGTCGCAAGACCCGCATCGGCTACGTGGTGTCGGACAAGATGGAGAAGACCATCGTGGTCGAGCTCGAGGACCGGGTGAAGCACCCGCTCTACGGCAAGATCATCCGCACCACCACCAAGGTGAAGGCGCACGACGAGAACGGTATCGCCGGCATCGGTGACCGGGTCTCGCTGATGGAGACCCGTCCGCTGTCCGCGACCAAGCGGTGGCGGCTGGTGGACATCCTCGAGAAGGCCAAGTAGCCGCCGGTTCAACCGAGCGAGAACGCCCAACATCGAAAGGTGTTGGGCGTTTCTGCTTTAGCGGGTGGTCCAGAAGCCGGTGCCATCCTCTCTGCGGTATTTGCCACCGTCGAAGTGCGACGGTGTGATGCTGCTATCGCACGCCTGAGCCGTCGAGTATCTGCTGGCGGTGCCGCCGACCGGACGTGGTGAATCCGATGCGCTCAACATGCGGTATCCGACCCTGGAGCTGGAGATTCCCAACGACGGCGACAGTCACCGAATTGGCGGCTGTACCGGGTACTCGGAGCCGTGTCGGCTAGCTGACCCCGCGGCGACGCGGCCCCAGCACGTCGATGCCGTCCAGTATCCGGTCCAGGCCGGCCCGGAAGTTCATCTGCGTGTCGTCCTCGGCGGAGGCGTCGAAGGCGCCGCCCTCTACCGCCGCGGAGATGGCCGGGAACCGTACTTCACCGGGGATCCCGCGCAGTCCCGGGTGCCCGCGACGTTCGGGTTGCACTATCCCCTGCTGGTAGCACACGTGATGTTCGCGACCGTCGCCATGACGACGGCCGTCGCGCAGATCTGGCCGGGTCTGCGCGCTCGGCATCCGGCGTTGCATCGCCGTACGGGCAGGGGCTATGTGTGCGCGGCAGTCCCGGCGGCAGCCTGCGCGCTGGTGATCGGAACCGTCACCCCGTTCGGGCCCCTCGTCGCGGCCAGCAATGCGGTCGGTGGGTCACTGTGGTTGTGGTTCACGATCAATGGGTGCCTGGCCGCACGGCAGCGCAAATTCGGGGTCCATCGGCGGCACATGATCCGAAGCGCAACCCTGGCCCTGTCGATCATCACCAACCGCATCTGGGCGCCGATTCTGTTCATCGCCCTGGAACCATTGCAGGACAGTATCTTTCACGGTGACGAGACGCGATTTGGGTGGATGGTGGCTGGACTGACGGCGTGGCTGGGCTGGACCATTCCGCTGCTGATCGTGCAGTGGTGGATGCGGCGTCGGAAATCTGTAATGGCGCCGTCGTCAATTTCACCGTTGGTTGACACCGCGCGGGTGTAATGTCCGGGCGACCGTCGAGCAAATGGCGGCGCACCTATCAGAACGGAGTCCGTGATGGCGACGGAGTTCAACGGCAAGATCGAACTCGATATTCGTGACTCCGAGCCGGACTGGGGGCCGTTCGCCGCGCCGACGGCGCCGGAGGGCGCGCCCAATGTCTTGTATCTGGTGTGGGACGACACCGGCATCGCGACCTGGGACTGCTTCGGCGGCCTGGTCGAGATGCCCACCATGAGCCGCATTTCCGAGCGTGGGGTGCGGCTGTCGCAGTTCCACACCACGGCGTTGTGCTCGCCGACGCGCGCGGCGCTGCTGACCGGACGTAATCCGACGACGGTCGGGATGGCCACCATCGAGGAGTTCACCGACGGCTTCCCGAACACCAGCGGTCGGATCCCGGCGCAGACGGCGCTGATGTCGGAGGTACTGGCCGAACGGGGCTGGAACACCTACTGCATCGGGAAGTGGCACCTGACGCCGCTCGAGGAATCCAATCTTGCGTCCTCCAAACGGCATTGGCCGACCTCGCGCGGATTCGACCGGTTCTACGGCTTCATGGGCGGCGAGACCGATCAGTGGTACCCGGACCTCGTGTACGACAACCACCCGGTCGCACCGCCGGCGTCGCCGGAGGACGGGTATCACCTGTCGAAGGACATCGCCGATCGGACCATCGAGTTCATCCGCGACGCCAAGGTCATCGCTCCGGACAAGCCGTGGTTCAGCTATGTGGCGCCCGGCGCGGGCCATGCGCCGCACCACGTGTTCAAGGACTGGGCCGACAAGTACGCGGGCCGATTCGACATGGGCTACGAGGCCTACCGCGAGATCGTGCTGGACAACCAGAAGAAGCTCGGCCTGGTGCCCGCCGACACCGAGCTGTCCCCGATGAACCCATACCTGGATGTCAAGGGCCCCAACGGGGAACCCTGGCCCGTGCAGGACACCGTGCGTCCGTGGGACGGGCTCAACGACGAAGAGAAGAAACTGTTCTGCCGGATGGCCGAGGTGTTCGCCGGCTTCCAGAGCTACACCGACGCGCAGATCGGCCGGATCCTGGACTACCTGGAGGAAAGCGGTCAGCTCGACAACACCATCGTCGTGGTGATCTCCGACAACGGGGCCAGCGGCGAAGGCGGTCCCAACGGCTCGGTGAACGAGTCGAAGTTCTTCAACGGCTACATCGACACCGTGGAAGAGAGCATGCGGTTCTACGACCACCTCGGCGGCCCCGAGACGTACAACCACTACCCGATCGGCTGGGCGATGGCGTTCAATTCGCCCTACAAGCTGTTCAAGCGCTACGCCTCGCACGAGGGCGGCATCGCCGACCCGGCGATCATCTCCTGGCCCAATGGCATTGTCGCGCACGGCGAAGTGCGCGACACCTACGTCAACGTCTGCGACATCACCCCGACGATCTACGACCTGCTCGGCATCACCCCACCGGCTACTGTGAAGGGCATTCCGCAGAAGCCGCTGGACGGGGTGAGCTTCAAAGTGGCCCTTGCCGATCCGCTCGCGCCCACCGGTAAGGGGACGCAGTTCTACACGATGCTGGGCACCCGCGGCATCTGGCATCAGGGCTGGTTCGCCAACACCGTGCATGCCGCCACCCCGGCCGGCTGGTCACATTTCGATCAGGACCGCTGGGAGCTGTTCCATATTCAGGCCGACCGCAGCCAGTGTCACGACCTGGCGGCCGAGCAGCCGGAGCGGCTCGAGGAACTCAAGGAGCTGTGGTTCAGCGAGGCCGCGAAGTACAACGGCCTGCCGCTGGCTGACCTGAACATCCTGGAAACCATGATGCGATGGCGGCCCTACCTGGCCGGTGAACGCACCAGCTACACCTACTACCCGGGCACCGCCGAGGTTGGCCTCGGCGCGTGCGTCGAGTTGCGCGGCCGGTCGTTCGCGGTGCTGGCCGAGGTGACCATCGACACCACCGGCGCCGAAGGGGTGATGTTCAAACAGGGCGCCCTGCACGGCGGTCACGTGCTCTTCATCCAGGACGGACGCCTGCACTACATCTACAACTTCCTCGGCGAAGACGAGCAGAAGGTGTCGTCGCCGGGTGCGGTGCCGCTCGGCAAGCACATCTTCGGCGTCCGCTACACCCGCACGGGCACCGTGGAGGGCAGCCACACACCGCTCGGTGAGGCCACGCTGTTCATCGACGACGACCCGGTCGCGACACTGCCCGCGGTGAAGGCGCATCCGGGGATGTTCTCCCTCGCCGGCGGCGGCGTCAGCATCGGGCGGAACACCGGCCAGCAGGTTTCGGGTACCTACAAGGCGCCGTTCGCGTTCACCGGTGGCACCATCGCGCAGGTGACCGTCGACGTCTCCGGTGCGGCCTACGAGGATCTGGAAAAGGAACTGGCGCTGGCATTCTCGAAGGACTGATCCGGGGGACGCCCGGTCACCCATACTGTGGCGATGAGACGGGTCGGCTGGTCGCTTCTCGTCCTGATATCGCTGGTGACGGTTTTGGTCACCGGATGCGTCACGACGAGCGACGGCGTCGTGGTGCGCGCCTCCGGGACTTCGTCAGCGGCGCCCCGATCGTCGGCGACGTCGTCACCGACGCCGTCGTCGCCGCCCGACTCGCCGGTTGCCGGGGTGAACCCCACCTCCCGGGAACCGATTCCGCCGAATGCGCTGCCCTGCTTGCCGGCGCCGGCCGACAGCGGCACGGCTGACCAGGCGCAGATCGCTGACCCTGCCGCACCGCGGCTGATGGTCAATGTGCCGAATGACTGGACCGCCACACCGGGCCACGGCGACGTCGCTCTGAACCTGGCCGGCCCGGACGGGATGTCCGGGGCAATCACCATCGCCACGACGACGCTCGGTCCGGCGGAGGCGTTCACCAAGTTCGCCGACGACGCGATGGATCAGGCGCCGATCAGCACCCTGAGCGTGCTGCCCGCCGAGTTCTGCGGATACAGCAGTCAACGGTTGATGGACACCTGGGCGGACACCCCGGACCAGACCGTCGAGTACTTCGACCGCCTCACCCACATCTGGACCAATACCCGCGACTACCTGGTCACCATCCACGCCCAGGCGCCGGCAGAGGCGAACGGTTTCGAGCAGGCGGAATCGGTGCTGATGGAGGACTTCGCGATCGTCATACCCTGATTGCATGCTCACTGCCCTCGTCGACCTCCCCGGTGGCTCGTTCCGCATGGGTTCGACGAGCTTCTATCCCGAAGAGGCGCCGGTGCACACGGTCACCGTCGACGGGTTCGCCATCGAGCGGCATCCGGTGACCAACGCCCAGTTCGCCGAGTTCGTCGCGTCCGCCAGCTACGACACCGTCGCCGAGCAACCA
>JAOPWF010000482.1 GCA_025965815.1 Mycobacterium sp. | reverse complement strand
GGGCATCCACACCGGCGGCGCCGAGCATCTCGGTGGCCAGCCGCAGCGTCAGTTCCACCACGTCCGGCGGGCCACCACCGGCCAGCACGTCCAACGACTCGGCGACCTCGAGGGAATTGCCCACCGTTGTCCCCAACGGGCGATTCATGTCGGTCAGCAGTGCACGGGTAACCAGCCCGGCTTCAGTGCCGAGCTCGACCATCGTGTGGGCCAGCTGACGGGACTCGGCCTCGGTCTTGAGGAACGCCCCGGAACCGACCTTGGTGTCGAGCACAAGCGCGGCGGCGCCCTCGGCGATCTTCTTGCACATCACCGAACTGGCGATCAGCGGCAGTGACTCGACGGTGCTGGTGATGTCGCGCAGCGCGTAGATCTTCCGATCGGCAGGCGCCAACTCGCCGGCGGCGAAGATCGCCGCGCCGACGCCGCAGAGTTGTTGACGTATACGGTCTTTCGTCAGCTCGGCGGTGAAACCCGCGATGGACTCCAGCTTGTCGAGTGTGCCGCCGGTGTGACCTAGACCCCGGCCGGCCGCCTGCGGGACAGCTCCGCCGCACGCCGCGACGACGGCGACCAGCGGCAGGGTGATCTTGTCGCCGACGCCGCCGGTGGAGTGCTTGTCCACCAGGGCCAGCGGTTTGCCGTCGCGGCGCAGATCCGTGAAGTCCATCCGCTGGCCCGACGCCACCATGGCCGCGGTCCACCGGGCGAGCTCGGCGCCGTCCATGCCACGCAGAAAGATGGCCATCAGCAGAGCCGCCATCTGCTCGTCGGCGATGCGTCCCGTGGTGTACGCGTCGATGACCCAGTCGATGGCGTCGTCGGACAGCCGCCCGCCGTCCCGCTTGGCTCTGATCACCGTCGGAGCGTCGAATGTGAACTGCGTCACGGCCTTTCCGCCTTCACCCGTGCCAGATCGTCGGGGCCGAACGCGTCGGGCAGCAGCGTGCCAAGCGGGCGCGGCCCGGTCGGGTGGTCGATCAGCATCTCGGGCCCGCCGTGTTCGAGCAGCACCTGCCTGCAGCGTCCGCACGGCATCAGAATCGCGCCGGCGCCGTCGACGCAGGACAGTGCGAGCAGCCGGCCGCCCCCGCTGGAATGTAGGGCGCAGACCACCGCGCACTCGGCACAGAGACCTAGGCCATATGAGACATTCTCCACATTGCAGCCGGTGACGACTCGCTGATCGTCGACCAGCGCCGCCGCGCCGACGGGGAAGCCCGAATACGGCGCGTAGGCACCGCCGGAGACGTCGATTGCTCTGCGCCGCAATAGGTTCCAGTCGATGTCGGCAGACACGTCAGCGCCGCCGCACGAATTCTGAATGCATTCCGCATCCCCGTTCCCGGCCTGGCCGGCCGTTGAAGGCAACCCTAACTTTGATGCCGTGAGCGGCGCGAACGGCCACGCGGCAGTTCGTTCAACAGTACAAATGGGTTTAGAGTCGCCCCGAGGTTCCCGAAGGGGTTGCCCGAGCATTTACGAAGCGTCCACCGCTGGCGTTGGAGGCCCTGATGACTGGTTCAATATCTGCGCGGAGCGCCGCAGGTCCGGATATTCCGGCCCCGCGCGAGAAGCCGCGCAGGCGCACCCTGTACCGCGGCGATCCCGGCATGTGGTCCTGGGTGCTGCACCGCATTACCGGTGCCGCCATCTTCTTCTTTCTCTTCGTGCACGTGCTGGACACGGCGCTGGTCCGGGTCAGTCCCCAGGCCTACAACGAAGTCATCGAGACCTACAAGACACCGATCGTCGGCCTGATGGAGATCGGTCTGGTCGCGGCGGTGCTCTACCACGCGCTCAACGGCGTCCGGGTCATCCTGATCGACTTCTGGTCGCAGGGTCCGCGCTATCAGCGCGTCATGCTGTGGGCGATCGCCATCATCTGGCTGGCCGTGATGATCCCCGCGCTGGGCGTCCTGGGCATGCACATGGCGGAGCGGTTCCTATGAGTCGCGGAGCCGCTCGGCCGGCGACATCGGGGCGAAGCGAGAACCCCTACGACCACATCAACGAGCGTGGCGGGCCGGCCCCGGTGCTGGAACGCAGCCACGACCGGCCCGCCAGCCTGGACAATCCGCGGGCACCGCGGCGACGTGGCGGGATGCCGAACTTCGAGAAGTACACCTGGCTGTTCATGAGATTTTCTGGTGTCGTCCTCGTCTTTCTGGCGCTGGGCCACCTGTTCGTGATGCTGATGTGGGATAACGGCGTCTACCGCATCGACTTCAACTACGTCGCGCAGCGCTGGGCCTCACCGTTCTGGCAGACCTGGGACCTGTTGCTGCTGTGGCTGGCCCAGCTGCACGGCGGCAACGGGATGCGCACGATCATCGCCGACTACACCCGCAAGGACACCACGAAGTTCTGGCTCAACACGCTATTGGCGCTGTCGATGCTGTTCACGCTGGTGCTCGGCACCTACGTGCTGCTGACCTTCGACGCGAACATCTCCTAAGGAACGAAGAGCAGGAATGATTACTGAACACCGATACGACGTGGTCATCGTCGGCGCCGGTGGCGCGGGCATGCGGGCCGCGGTGGAAGCCGGGCCGCGGGTGCGCACCGCGGTGCTCACCAAGCTCTACCCCACCCGTAGCCACACCGGCGCCGCCCAGGGCGGGATGTGCGCCGCGCTGGCCAATGTCGAAGAGGACAACTGGGAGTGGCACAC
>JAOPWF010000471.1 GCA_025965815.1 Mycobacterium sp. | reverse complement strand
TCGACGACGATGGGTTCGACGTCGAGTCTTGGCCCCTTGGCGAGCGGATCGACGTGCTGACCGCTCTCGTCCTGCACGAGGGCTTCACCGTCAACTGGGATTTCGACGTCGATTAGTCATGTCGTCGGTGTCGCACGGCCGAAGTAACGTCGTCCTCGCTATGGCACGCGTCGAAACACGAGTGGCACGGATCGCTGAGGCATTGCTGGCCGAACGGCGATCCGTCCGCCCCTTGACGTGCTCGTCGGTCTCGGCGGCTGGCCCAGCCGAACGCCGAAGATCGTGGCCTCGCGCGGTCAGAAGCCGACTACCAAGATCTGCAATTCACCGCCGACGCCGACTCTGACGCCGAACGCAGCTACCGCACCCATTGGGGCTCAACCGACATTCCTGAACCTGTAGTCGAGCGCCCACCACGCCGTCGGACACTCGACGCAGCGACCAACTCATCGCCGACCTTGACGGCGCGCTCGTCGCCAACGAGACAACGTGGATGCTCGACGTGAAGGCGTCGAACCACGGCGAAGGCGCCGATCTACCGAACGGGCCCTTTCCTGCACAAGCATTCGTGCCGAATAGTGCGGAATATCAAGGCGAAGTGATCATTTGGTTCACCGATGGGCACATATCTGGATTGGCGTATGCGTGGGTGAGTGATAGCCCACCCACCAGATGGCCACGAGCGGACGAGATGGAGATAGTGCTGCGGGAGATCTCCTAAGCGACATCGAAAGCTGCCAGCCTCGATTTTCGAGATGCGATAGCTCAACGCATTCCGAACCAATTTCTCTATGCCCCAACCCATTTGAGCTTCGATGGTTACGAACCTAGTTGTTCGTAGGAGGTGGCTGCGGCTGGAATGGTTCATACCACCACCAGTCGGCGCGCTCGCCCGTCGGTCCGGGGCAGGGCGGAACCGCAGGTGGGGGTCGGGTCGGTGGGCGGGCCAGCGATCCTGGGCTGACAGGTCGGCCGTCGCTATCGGTGACGGCCAGATCGTCTGGGGGTCCGGTGATGGTGATGACGCCCCGATGGTGCAGCCGGTGGTGATAAGGGCAAAGGAGCACTAGGTTGGCCAGCTCGGTCGGGCCGCCGTCTTCCCAGTGCCGGATGTGGTGTGCGTGTAGACCGCGGGTGGCTCCACAGCCTGGAACCGCGCACGTGGGGTGGCGGTGCTCGAGGGCGCGGCGCAGCCGTCGGTTGATCAGGCGGGTCACCCGCCCGGCGCCGATGGGCTGCCCGTCGCGTTCGAACCAGGCTTCGCAGGTGGCGTCACAAGTCAGGTATTGGCGTTCGGCGTCAGTAAGCAGCGGACCCAGATGCAATTGAGCGGCTTTGTCTTTGACATCCAGATGCACCACCACGGTGGTGTGCTGCCCGTGGGGCCGGCGGGCCACATCGGCGTCCCATCCGGCCTCCACCAAGCGCATGAAAGCGTCGGGGGTGTTCGGCAACGGAGGCCCCTGATCTGATCCGTGGCCGCCATTATCGTGCTTCCACTCGGCCATCAACGCATCAAGATGAGACTGCAGTGCCGCGTCGAATTTCGCGGCGTCGAGGTGGTCGAGTTTGATCCGCCAGGTGGTGAAGTCGTCGTCGGAGGTTTTGGTGATCGACCGCTGCGGGTCGGGCCGAGGATCGGGTTCAGGTCGCGGTTCGAGCTTGACTGCGGTGCGCAGTTGGTTGACCGTCGCGGAGCGGGCCAGCTCCGCATAGTGCGCATCGGATCCCTCGCCCGCGCTCGCCGCGATGACCCCGACCTGATCCAGCGACAGTCGGCCCTCCCGCATGCCTTGGGCGCAGCGGGGAAACTCCTCAAGCCGGCGCGCCACCGTGGCGATAGTGTTGGCGTTTGACGATGACGAGCCGGTCTTCCAGGCCACCAACGCTGGCACCGACCGCGCGCCCGTAGCGCCCCACAGCTCGTCGCGATCCACCTCGGCCACAATCTCCACGATGCGCCCATCAATCGCGTTGCGCTGACCGGTCAACTCCGCCAACTCCTCGAACAACGCCTCAAGGCGCTGGTCAGGACGCGCCACATCCGCGGCGGGCGATGCGGTCGAGGACATACCGCCATCATTGCAGCCGGGTACGACAAATCTCGGCTGTCCGATCCGCCGCCGCGGTCCTGGCCGTCATCATCTGCCAAAAGGTCACGGCACGAAGTCGTCTGCGAGAACCTCCGTGCTCACTCCGAGTGTTTCGTAGGTCGATCTGGCACGTGCATCCCGGGTAACCAGGACTACACCGTGCTCACGAGCCGCCAAGGCAACGAGCCCGTCATACGTCGCGCCACCGGCGATACCCTTCCGGGCGAACTCGCGATGGGCGGCGCGCGCGGTGCGTGCGCCGAGCTGAAAACGTTCAGCGAAGTTCTCGTCGATCAATGCCACCGCGTCAGCCGGGTGGACACGAGCATCGCCGGGCAGACGCGTCAGCACCGAGTATGTTTCGGCCAATGCATGCCCGCAGAGCCCGAGATTTCGGGCCTTCGCCCACTTCGCGACCATGGCGTGGCGCGGGTGAGAGGCGACGAGGAGTGGCACCGCGACACTCGTGTCGACGGCTGTGACGGGCACGCCCTCAGCGCCGACCCGAATCGATGAGGGCGAACATCATCTCGTCGGTGACGACCGTGTCGGCCCGGGCGACCAAACGCCCGTCCTCATCCCGCTCAAGTCGTGCGGTTCGTCCTCCCGGGACGATCTGCAGTCCGCCGCCGTATGCAGAAATATCGACGGTCGAACCAGGGGCCAGCCCCAATGCGTCACGTAGTTGCTTGGGCAGAACGACCCGACCACCGGAATCAATGACAGCCTCCATGGGATTAGAGTACCAGTGAGATCCCATTTCCTACTTCGGCCCTGTTTGGGCCGATCACGACCGCACGTGGCCGCAGTTCAACGCTGCTCGCGTCAATGAGTGGCCCTGAGCGTCCCGGTGATTCGGGGCTCGGTGGTGACCGCGGCGGGACTGGTGCTCGCCTTCACGATGGCTTCGCTCACCTTCGGCGACCGGCGCGTGCTGGGCACGATCGGTACGACGATCGCCCTGCCCGTAGACGGTTGAAATGGTGAGTAAAACCCCGGCGTTAATTTCAAAAGCCCGCGCTGCCAGTTCGGTGGCGTCATCGTGGATGCCGAGATGTCTTCGTGCCGACGCTCCGAGGTCGGCGCGTGAGACCGGGGGATGTCGGAGGGCACACGGATGTGCGGGATATTCGCTGCAATGACGCGGCGCGGTCTTTCCAG
>JAOPWF010000465.1 GCA_025965815.1 Mycobacterium sp. | reverse complement strand
CCGACGACGCCAGGGACGGCCACGGCGTGCACATTTTCGCGACGCTGCTGGCCGCCGCCAGACGACAGGACCGGTCGGGGAGTCCACGCCCACGCGCCGAGGACGTGCGGCGCGCGGTGCGCGAGGGCCGCGAGGGCAACCTGGTGGTGTTCCTGGTGGACGCCTCCGGCTCGATGGCGGCCCGCGACCGGATGGCCGCCGTCAGCGGGGCCACCCTGTCGCTGCTGCGAGACGCCTATCAGCGCCGGGACAAGGTCGCCGTCATCACCTTCCGCCAGGACACCGCGCAGGTCCTGTTGCCGCCGACCTCCTCGGTGACCATCGCCGGGCAGCGGCTGGCCCGGTTCGACATCGGCGGCAAGACACCGCTGGCGCAGGGGCTGCTGGCCGCCCGCGACATGGTGCTGCGTGAGCGGGCGCGTGACAGGGCGCGGCGTTGCCTGGTCGTCGTGCTGACCGACGGCCGGGCGACCGGCGGCCCGGACCCGCTGGGCCGGGTGCGTATCGCCGCGGGACGGCTGGTCGCCGAGGGCACCGCCGCCGTGGTGGTGGACTGTGAGACGTCGTATGTGCGGCTGGGTCTCGCCGAGCGGCTGGCGGTTCAGCTGCGGGCGCCGTCGGTCCGGCTGGCGCAGCTGCGGGCGGACGACCTGACCGATATCGTCCGCTCGGCCGCGTAACAGACCTCAAAGGGGACGCTGATGCCACAGGGCCGCCCGCTCACGGTTCCCGACGACGGCCTGTCCACCCGGGCCCGCCGCAACGCACCGCTGCTGGCCGTGCACACCGGCCCGGGCAAGGGCAAGTCCACCGCCGCGTTCGGTATGGCGCTGAGGGCGTGGAACTCCGGTTTCAATATCGCGGTGTTCCAGTTCGTCAAGAGCGCGAAGTGGAAAGTGGGCGAGGAGGCCGCTTTTCGCGAGCTGGGCCGGCTGCACGACGACCACGGCGTCGGTGGCCCCGTCGAGTGGCACAAGATGGGTGCCGGCTGGTCGTGGTCGCGCAAACCTGGCTCCGACGATGACCACGCCGCCGCGGCGGCCGACGGCTGGGCCGAGATCGCGCGCAGGCTGGCCGCGCAGCAACACGACTTCTACGTCCTCGACGAGTTCACCTATCCACTGAAGTGGGGGTGGGTCGACGTCGACGAGGTGATCGCCACGCTGGCCGGCCGGCCCGGCACCCAGCACGTCGTCATCACCGGCCGGGACGCGCCGCGGCCGCTGCTCGACGCCGCCGACCTGGTCACCGAGATGACGAAGGTCAAGCATCCGATGGACGCGGGCCGCAAGGGCCAGAAAGGGATCGAGTGGTAGCGGAGCGTGAACGAAGAGAACACGGCCATCGGGTGAAGCGGTGAACGCGACAGCAGGCCAGCGGTCGTGACGACTCCCGCCGTCGTCATCGCCGCACCGGCATCGGGCAGCGGAAAGACCACCGTGGCAACAGGTCTGATGGGCGCGCTGCGCCGGGCCGGTCACCGGGTGGCACCGTTCAAGGTCGGCCCCGACTTCATCGACCCCGGCTACCACGCGCTCGCGTCGGGACGCCCGGGCCGCAACCTCGATCCGGTTCTCGTCGGAGAGCCGTTGATCGGCCCGCTCTACCGGCACGGCAGCGAAGACGCCGACCTGGCGGTGATCGAGGGTGTCATGGGCCTGTTCGACGGCCGGATAGACGCAGGCGTGGTCGGCCCCGCACGGGGATCCACCGCGCACGTCGCCGCGCTCCTCGGCGCCCCCGTCGTGCTGGTGGTGGATGCCCGCGGGCAGAGCCACAGCATCGCGGCCCTGCTGCATGGCTTCTCCACCTTCGATGACGCCACCCGCATCGCCGGGGTGATCCTCAATCGGGTCGGTTCACTGCGACACGAGGCGGTGCTGCGGCAGGCCTGCGAGCAGGCCGGCGTCGTCGTGCTCGGCGCGATCCCACGCGCCGATGACCTGTCCGTCCCATCACGACATCTCGGTCTCATCACCGCCACCGAACACGGCACGCATGCCCGCGCCGCGGTGCAGGCGATGTCCGCCATCGTGGCACGCCATGTCGACCTGGCGGGCGTCGTCGCCGCCGCCACGGCGCACGTCGGCGATCCGCCGTGGGATGCCGGCGCCGAGGTGGGGGATCCGGTGCCCGGCCGCAGCACCGTCGCGCTGGCGGCGGGCCGGGCGTTCAACTTCGGCTACACCGAACACGGTGAACTGCTGCGGGCCGCCGGGGCCGAGGTGGTCGAGTTCGACCCGCTGATCGAGCCGCTGCCGGCCGGCGCCGACGCGCTGGTGCTGCCGGGCGGCTTTCCGGAGCAGTACGCCGCCGAGCTGTCGGCCAACAGCGTTGCGCGTCAGCAGATCAGCGCGCTGGCCGCTTACGCCCCGGTGCACGCCGAATGCGCAGGCCTCACCTATCTGGTCTCCGACCTCGACGGCCAGCCGATGTGCGGGGTGCTAGCCGGGTCGGCGCGCTTCACCGACTCGCTGACACTCGGCTACCGCGACGCCGTCGCGGTGGTCGACTCGTCGCTGCACAGCACCGGGCAACGCGTGGTGGGCCACGAATTCCACTGCACCACAGTGGATTTCGCGCAAAGCTACGACCCGGCCTGGGCCTACCGGGGCAGCGACGGGCGCACGGTACGCGACGGCGCCGTGCACGCCGGTGTGCACGCGGCCTACCTGCACACCCATCCGGTTGCCGAGCCGCGCGCAGTCGCCCGATTCGTCGCGCATGCGGCAACCTCTAGGCTCGCCGGATGACCGAGAACGCCTACCTTGTCGGCCTGCGGCTGACCGGGAAGAAGGTCGTCGTGGTCGGAGGGGGGACGGTGGCGCAGCGCCGTCTCGGCCTGCTCGTCGCGAACGGGGCGGAGGTGCACGTCATCACCCGGGCGGCGACACCGGCGGTCGAGGCCTTCGCCAAGGACTCCGGAATCACGCTGACCCTGCGCGACTTTGGGGACGGCGACCTCGAGGATGCCTGGTATGCCATCGCCGCCACCGATGACCCGGGGGTGAACGCGGCGGTCGTCGACGAGGCCGAGCGCCGCCACATCTTCTGTGTGCGCGCCGATGTGGCGCGTGACGGCACCGCGGTCACCCCGGCGTCCTTCGACTACGAGGGCCTGTCGGTCGGTGTGCTGGCCGGCGGCGAGCACCGCCGGTCGGCGGCCATCCGCTCGGCCATCCACGAGGCATTCCAGCGCGGTGTCATCACCGCGGACGCCGGCGTCATCCCCGGTGTCGTGGCCGGCGGTGTCGCCCTGGTCGGCGGTGGCCCCGGCGACCCCGAGCTGATCACCGTCCGCGGACGGCGGCTGCTGGCCCACGCCGACGTCGTCGTCGCCGACCGGCTCGCGCCGCCCGAACTGCTCGCCGAGCTGGCCCCGCACGTCGAGGTGATCGACGCGGCGAAGATCCCGTACGGGCGGGCGATGGCCCAGGACGCGATTAATGACGTTCTCATAAATCGGGCCCGGGACGGCAAGTTCGTGGTCCGTCTCAAGGGCGGTGACCCGTTCGTTTTCGCCCGCGGGTACGAGGAGGTACTGGCCTGCGCGGACGCCGGAATCCCGGTAACCGTGGTGCCGGGTGTGACAAGTGCCATAGCGGTGCCCGCACTGGCCGGTGTACCGGTCACGCACCGCGCCGTCACGCATGAGTTTGTGGTGGTCAGCGGCCATGTTGCGCCGGATCACCCCGAATCGTTAGTGAATTGGAATGCGCTGGCCGCGATGTCGGGAACGATCGTTTTGCTGATGGCCGTCGAACGCATCGAATTGTTCGCGGATGTACTGCTGAAAGGCGGCCGACCTGCGGATACGCCGGTTCTGGTGGTCCAGCACGGCACCACCGCCGCCCAGCGGACTTTACGGGCCACATTGGCCGACGCGCCGGAGCGAATCCGCGCGGAGGGCGTGCGACCTCCCGCGATCATCGTGATCGGTGCGGTGGCCGCCTTCGCGACTTAAGCAATTCTTAAGATTACTGTAGGGTAGCCCGCTATGACGGCTCTCAATGATGCGGAGCGCGCAGCCATGCATCGTGACGCCGAAGGCGGCACGCAGCGCGCGATTCCGATGCGGATGGAGCGGACAGCCCTGGAGCGGGCCGGCAGGCTTCCCACCTGGGTACCCTCGCGCCGGTTCATCGCCGCCGTGGTCGCGATCGGTGGCATGCAGCTGCTTGCGACGATGGACAGCACCGTGGCGATCGTGGCGCTGCCCAAGATCCAGAACGAGCTCAACCTCTCCGACGCCGGGCGCAGCTGGGTGATCACCGCCTATGTGCTGACGTTCGGCGGACTGATGCTGCTAGGCGGCCGCCTCGGTGACACCATCGGCCGCAAGCGGACCTTCATCGGTGGTGTCGCGCTCTTTACGATCGCGTCGATCCTCTGCGGGATCGCCTGGGACGAGCCCACCCTGGTCGTCGCGCGCCTGCTGCAGGGCGTGGGCGCGGCGATCGCCTCGCCGACCGGCCTCGCGCTGGTGGCGACAACCTTCCCCGCGGGTCCCGCGCGTAATGCCGCGACCGCGGTGTTCGCCGCGATGACCGGTGTCGGTTCGGTGATGGGCCTCGTCGTCGGCGGCGCGCTCACCGAGGTGTCGTGGCGGCTGGCGTTCCTGGTCAATGTGCCGGTCGGCGTGCTGATGATCTACCTCGCCTACACCACACTGCGCGAGACCCACCGCGAACCGATGAAGCTGGACGCCACCGGCGCGATCCTGGCCACCATCGGCTGCACCGCCGCGGTGTTCGGCTTCACCCAGGGCCCGGAGAACGGCTGGCTGGAGCCGGTCACCCTCGGCTCCGGCCTGGCGGCCCTGCTCGCGTTCGCCGCATTCGTCGTCGTCGAGCGCACCGCACAGAACCCCGTCGTGCCCTTCTCGCTGTTCCGGGACCGCAACCGAGTCGCGACGTTCGCGGCGGTGTTCCTGGCCGGCGGCGTGATGTTCACCCTCACGGTGCTGATCGGCCTCTACGTCCAGGACATCCTGGGCTACAGCGCGTTGCGCGCCGGCATCGGGTTCATCCCGTTCGTCATTGCGCTGGGCATCGGCCTTGGCCTGTCGTCACATCTGGTGTCGCTGTTCCCGCCGCGGGTGCTGGTGATCGGCGGCGGCATCCTGGTCCTGGGCGCAATGCTGTACGGCTCCACGCTGAACCGGGGCATCCCGTACTTCCCCGACCTCGTCATCCCCATCGTGGTGGGCGGATTCGGCATCGGCATGATCGTGGTTCCGCTGATGGTGTCGGCGATCGCCGGCGTCGGCTTCGACCAGATCGGCCCGGTATCGGCGATCGCGTTGATGTTGCAGAACCTCGGTGGCCCCGTGGTGCTGGCGATCATCCAGGCCGTCATCACGTCCAGGACGCTTTATCTCGGCGGCACGACCGGTCCGGTGAAGAATATGGACGGCGTCCAGTTGCATGCGCTCGACCAGGGCTACACCTACGGATTGCTGTGGGTGGCCGCGGTTGCGGTGTTGGTCGGCGCGGTGGCCCTGTTCATCGGATACACCGCATCCCAGGTCGCGCACGCGCAGGAAGTCAAGGACGCCATCGACGCAGGTGAGCTGTAAACGCATAAGACTGGGTTCGCCCCGCGGCGGCCGCTCGGTAGGGTAGGAATCCATGTCTGCCGAACAGGGTGCGGTCACGCGTCTGTCCGACAGCGTGGTCGGTATCGCGATCGTCGCGATCACCGGCATGCAGCTGATGTCCACGCTGGACGGCACGATCGTCATCGTCGCGCTGCCGCGTATGCAGGCCGAACTGGACCTGTCCGACGCCGCTAAGAGTTGGGTCATCACCGCCTACGTGCTGACCTTCGGCGGCCTGCTGCTGCTCGGCGGCCGGGTCGGCGATGCGATCGGCCACAAGCGGGCGTTCATCTCCGGTGTCGGGCTGTTCACCATCGCCTCGCTGGTGTGCGGGGTCGCCGCCGATGAGTTCACGCTGATCGCCGCCCGCGCCGTGCAGGGCATGGGCGCCGCCGTCGCCGCACCGACCGGGCTGGCGCTGATCGCGACCACCTACGCCGTCGGGCAGGCCCGCAATCGGGCGATGGCGATTTCGGCGGCCATGACCGGTGTCGGTTCGGTGCTCGGCCTCGTGCTCGGCGGTGCGTTGACCGTGGTGTCGTGGCGGTTGGCGTTCCTGATCAACGTTCCGATCGGCATCGTCATCATCGCGATCGCCGTGACCCGGCTGGCGGAGACGCAGACCGAGCGGCTCAAACTCGACATCACCGGCGCCCTGCTGGCCACCCTGGCGTGCACGACGGCGGTGCTGGTGTTCACCCAGGGCCCGCCGCGCGGCTGGGTCGACCCGTGGGTGATCGGCGCCGCCGTCGCCACCGTTGTGCTGTTCATCGCCTTTCTGATCGTCGAGCGGACGGCGCAGAACCCCCTGGTGCCGTTCTCGGTCTTCGACAACCGCAACCGGGTGATGACCTTCGCGTCGCTGTTCCTGGCCGGCGGTGTCCTGCTGACCCTGACCGTGATGATCGGGCTGCTGGTGCAGGACGTGCTCGGCTACTCCGCGCTGCGGGCCGGCGTCTGCTTCATCCCGTTCGCAATCGCCTTTGGCCTCGGCAGTGTGTTGGCCGCCCGGCTGGCGCCGCACATCGCGCCGCGGTGGCTGATTATCGGCGGTGGTCTGCTGGTGCTGGCCGCCATGCTGTACGGGTCGACCCTGACCCGCCATATCCCGTACTTTCCCGACCTGTTCGGACCCATCGTGGTCGGCGGCTTCGGCATCGGGGTGATCGCGGTAATTCTGCCGCTGTGCGCCGTCGCGGGCGTGGGGCCGCGCGAGATCGGCCCGGTGTCGGCGATCACGCTGATGGTGCAGAACCTCGGCGGTCCGGTGGTGCTGGTGGTCATCCAGGCCGTGCAGACCTCCCGCACGCTGTATCTGGGCGGCACCACCGGGCCGGTAAAGGACATGAACTCGCGTCAGCTCGACGCGCTCGGGCACGGATACACCTACTCGCTGCTGTGGGTGGCCGCGATCGCGATACTGGTCGGCGTCACCGCGTTCTGGATCGGCTTCTCCGCACGCCAGATCGCCGCCGCCCAGCACACCCGCGAGGCCGTGGAGGCAGGCGAGTTGTAGAGCACGCATCCCCTAAGCTTGCGCGCTGTGATCACCCGCATGTCCGAGCTGTTCCTGCGCACGTTGCGCGATGACCCCGCCGACGCCGAAGTCCCCAGCCACAAGCTGCTGATCCGGGCCGGCTACGTCCGCCCGGTCGCGCCCGGCCTGTACAGCTGGCTGCCGCTGGGATTGCGCGTTCTCCGCAAGGTAGAGAAGATCGTCCGCGAGGAGATGAACGCCATCGGTGGACAGGAGATCCTCCTTCCGGCGCTGTTGCCCCGCGGGCCGTATGAGACCACCAACCGCTGGACCGAGTACGGCGAGGGCGTGTTCCGGCTCAAGGACCGCCGCGGCAACGACTACCTGCTCGGGCCCACCCACGAGGAGATCTTCACGCTGACGGTCAAGGGGGAGTACAGCTCGTACAAAGATTTCCCGCTGCGGCTCTACCAGATTCAGACGAAATACCGCGACGAGGCCAGGCCGCGGGCCGGCATCCTGCGCGGGCGCGAGTTCATCATGAAGGACTCCTACTCCTTCGACGTCGACGACGACGGGCTCAAGGCCGCCTACGACGCGCACCGCGAGGCCTATCAGCGGATGTTCGAACGATTGATGGTGCGCTACGTCATCGTGTCGGCGGTGTCCGGCGCGATGGGCGGCAGCGCGTCTGAGGAGTTCCTGGCCGAGAGCGAGATCGGCGAGGACACCTTCGTGCGGTGCCTGGAATCGGGCTACGCAGCCAACGTCGAAGCCGTGATCACCGCGCAGCCCGAATCCCTGCCCGCTGAGCAGGTGGCCGACCTGCCCGAACCGGTGGTGCACGACACCCCGGACACACCCACCATCGCCACCCTGGTCGACTGGGCCAACACCGCGAATCTGGGCCGCACCGTCACCGCCGCGGACACTTTGAAGAACATCCTGATGAAGGTTCGGCAGCCCGGCGGCGAGTGGGAGCTGCTGGCGGTCGGGGTGCCCGGCGACCGCGAGATCGACGACAAGCGCCTCGGTGCCGCGCTCGATCCTGCCGAGTACGCCTTGCTCACCGACGAGGATTTCGCCAGAAACCCGTTCCTGACCAAGGGTTATGTCGGCCCGAAAGCATTGCTGGCCAACGGGGTTCGATATCTTGTCGATCCGCGGGTGGTGGACGGCACGTCGTGGATCACCGGCGCCGACGCGCCTAATGAGCATGTCGTCGGGCTGGTGGCCGGCCGCGACTTCGTCGCCGACGGCACCATCGAGGCGGCCGAGGTGCGTGACGGCGACCCGTCGCCGGACGGCGCGGGGCCGCTGGTATCGGCACGTGGCATCGAGATCGGCCACATCTTCCAGCTGGGACGCAAGTACACCGACGCGTTCACCGCCGACGTCCTCGGCGAGGACGGCAAACCGGTGCGACTGACGATGGGCTCCTACGGTGTCGGCGTGTCCCGGCTGGTGGCCGTGATCGCCGAACAGCAGCACGACGAGCTCGGACTGCGCTGGCCGCCGTCGGTGTCGCCGTTCGACGTGCACATGGTGATCGCCAACAAGGACGCCGCCGCCCGCACCGGCGCGGGTGAGCTGGCCGCGGAACTAGACCGGCTGGGACTCGAGGTGCTGCTCGACGACCGGACGGCCTCGCCGGGGGTGAAGTTCAAGGACGCCGAACTGCTCGGGGTGCCGTGGATCGTGGTGGTCGGCCGCGGCTGGGCCGACGGCGTGGTCGAGCTGCGCGACCGGTTCAGCGGTGAGACCCGCGAGGTGCCGGTCGACGCCGCAGCCACCGACATCGTCGGGGCGCTCGGCTGAGGCCGCTCAGCGGAAACTTCGCCGGCCGTACTCCGCCGATGCGACGGACTACTCGCTGCCGCCGGGGAACGCGACGGTGATCGGCGAGATGCCCAGCACCTGACTCCACCGCGCAGCGGTCACCGCGCTCTGCGTCAGAGCCGTCACGGCGAAGGCGCGGTCCTGGTTGTTGGTGGCCTGTTCGATCACGGCCCGCCAGGCCACCGCGGCGTCTCCCTCCATCCGCACCGCGAGGTTCGCGGCGTCGGTGGGGTTGTCGACGGCCATCGGGAGCTGATAGCCGGCGGCCGGCAGCGGCGTCTGCACCGAGCGGGAGTCCAGCGCCGCGATCGCGGCCTCGCGCCGCTGGCGGTGTTCGGCCAACGCCTGCGACACCAGATCGTTCACCTCCGGCGTCGAGTGCGCCGACACCAGCCCGTAGCCGTAGATGATCGCGTGCTCGGTGGCGATCGCGTCGAACAAGGCGCCGTCGTCGGCGGCCGTTGGCCGGTTTGCCGGGGCCGGCTGCGGTGCCCTGGACGACGGTGTCGTCGTTGACGTCGTGGTGGACGGCCGCGACGGATTTGCCGGTGTCGGCTCGACCGATGTCATGGCGCGGGCACCGGCGGCACGAGTGCCACGGTGAAGGCCGCCGTGCACGACGCGGCGATGGAACCGAGCAGGCCTGCGCGGTAGCCCGACAGCCTGGCGGCCAGCTGGGCGGCACTGTCGGCCGAGTCGCGCAACGCCGCGACGACGTCGTTGGCCGTCGGCCCGGCCGCCGCCGCCGTCGAGGTGGTCGTGGTGGTCGTCGTCGCGGAGGACGACGTGGCCGCCTCACCCGCCGTCCGGGCAATCTCATCGGTCAGCGCGCGCGCGTGCGAAGACCGTTCGGCCGCGACCGCGGTCAGCGCCGGGACGATCGCCGGATCGGCGGTCGCCGCGGCGGCACTGGCCACCTCACTGTCACTGCGGGCCCGGTCCAGCTGCGACAGCAGCTCGTCGACTTCCGGCGGTTTGGGCGCTGAACCGCAGGCTGCCGCGGTCACGCCGAGCAACGCCAGAGCGGCCGCCGAAAGCAACGCGCGCCGCCTGCTGAGCGGGGGGAGGGCGGTTGGCACAGCAACATCCTGCCATTGCCGTCATCGCCGGCACGCCTCGACAAGCCGGGCCCGCGCGACGACGACGACCGCGCTGTGCGTTCGCTGTACGTGGGCGCCGGTTTGCGGCTTACCGGCCTGCCCCTGGCGTATCGTGGATATCTGTCCGCTGAACACCGAACTGCGGTGCTGGCGGGCGTCGTGACCGCACAACTCAAGATGGGAGCTCGCCGTGGCATCCGATCCTCGGCTGCGATCCGTCGGGTTGCCGTCGCAGAAGCAGGTGATCGAGCTACTCGACGGCGAGTTCGCGCGCGCCGGTTACGACATCGAAGACGTCATCGTCGATACCGCAGCGCGCCCGCCGCGCATCACCGTGGTCGCTGACGGCGATGAAGCCCTCGACCTGGACGCCATTGCGGCGCTGTCCCGATCTGCGTCGGAGCTGCTGGACACCATCGATGACGAAGCCCCGTATGTCCTCGAGGTCACCTCACCGGGCGTGGATCGCCCGCTGACCAGCGAAAAGCAATATCACCGCGCCCGCGGCCGCAAGGCGGAGCTGACGTTGTCCGATGGCTCCCAGGTGACCGGCCGGCTCGGGGGAAGCGACGGCGGCACCCTGCGGCTGGTGCTCCGCGAGCGCGGCAAGGCGGACTTCTCGGTACGTGAGATACCGCTCACCGAAATCGTCAAAGCCGTTGTCCAGGTTGAATTCTCGCCTCCCAGTAAGCGGGAGCTGGAACTGGTCGGCCAATCCGGGAGGGAGGCCGGAGGATGAACATCGATATGGCCGCGCTGCACGCCATCGAAGCCGACAAGGGGATTTCGGTCGACGTCGTCGTCGACACCATCAAATCCGCGTTGCTGACCGCCTACCGCCACACCGAGGGACACGAAGCCGACGCCCATATCGACATCGACCGCAAGAGCGGCGTGGTCCGGGTGCTGGCGCGGGAAACCGACGCCGACGGCAACGTCATCAGCGAATGGGACGACACCCCCGAGGGATTCGGCCGCATCGCGGCCACCACCGCGCGGCAGGTGATCCTGCAGCGGCTGCGCGATGCCGAGAACGAGCGCAACTACGGCGAGTTCTCCACCCGGGAAGGTGAGATCGTGGCGGGCGTCATCCAGCGGGACAGCCGCGCCAACGCCCGTGGTCTCGTCGTGGTCCGGATGGGCAGCGAGACCAAAGGGTCCGAGGGCGTCATCCCCTCCGCCGAGCAGGTACCCGGGGAACGGTACGAGCACGGCGACCGGCTGCGCTGCTACGTGGTGGGGGTGTCCCGCGGCGCCCGCGAACCCCTGATCACGCTGTCGCGCACCCACCCGAACTTGGTCCGCAAACTCTTCTCGCTGGAGGTTCCGGAGATCGCCGACGGCTCGGTGGAGATCGTCGCCGTCGCCCGCGAAGCCGGCCACCGTTCGAAGATCGCGGTGACGTCGCGGGTGCCTGGCCTCAACGCCAAGGGCGCCTGCATCGGGCCGATGGGGCAACGGGTGCGCAACGTGATGAGCGAGTTGTCCGGCGAGAAGATCGACATCATCGACTACGACGAGGACCCGGCCCGGTTCGTCGCCAACGCGCTGTCACCCGCGAAGGTGGTGTCGGTGTCGGTGATCGACGCAGCAGCCCGCGCCGCCCGGGTGGTGGTGCCCGACTTCCAGCTGTCGTTGGCCATCGGCAAGGAGGGGCAGAACGCCCGGCTGGCGGCACGCCTGACCGGCTGGCGCATCGACATTCGCAGCGACGCCCCGGGTGACGGAGCGGGCGAGCGGGCCCCCGACGCCAGGCACGGGGCTGCGCGCGAAAGGTAGCCACACCGGGTGTGTCAAAACGCTTGGATTGTGACGGTAGACTGAGCCGTGATCCAGCGCGAGTCTTCGGCCTCCGCGCATCGACGCACTGAAGGACCGGTGCGGACGTGCGTCGGCTGCCGGGGGCGAGAGCTGGCCGTCGAACTGCTGCGAGTGGTAGCTGAGTCGAGCGGGAACAGCCGATGTGCCGTGATCGTTGACTCAGCAGGTAATCTGCCGGGGCGGGGTGCGTGGTTGCATCCCGACCAGCAGTGTCTACAGATGGCGATCCGGCGGCGAGCCTTCGCACGAGCGTTGCGCATCACCGGTTCACCGGACACATCCGCGGTGTCCGAGCACGTGCAGCGTGCTCGGACGCCCGGCAACAGAACAGGTAGCGAAGAACATGAGCACACCGTGAAGTCCCGATGACCATGCGTCATAGCTAAACCCGAGGCGCGGCCCCCAACCGCTGTGCCTCCAGACAGGAGATGTAGTGGCAGGCAAGGCCCGCGTACACGAGTTGGCCAAGGAACTCGGTGTTACCAGCAAGGAAGTTCTCGCCCGACTGAGCGATCAGGGCGAATTCGTTAAATCGGCGTCATCGACGGTGGAAGCACCCGTCGCGCGGCGCCTTCGAGAGGCATTCGGCGGCGCGAAGCCCGCAGCCGCCAGCGCGCCAGGAAATGGTTCGCCGGCCAAGGCCGCCGGCAGCGCGGCCTCCACCAATGGCGGTGCGGTCGCGACCGCGCCAGCCCCGGCACCAGCCAAGGCACCCGGCCCGAAGCCGGCGGCACCGGCTCCCGCCGCGGCACC
>JAOPWF010000464.1 GCA_025965815.1 Mycobacterium sp. | reverse complement strand
GGCGTGGTGTACCGGGTGCCGGGCCGTGGCACGTACGCCAGCGAGTCCGGCCGTCGCTACCTACGCCAGCTCGGATCGATCGAAGACCTGATGAGCCTGTCCGATGACACCTCGATAGAGGTGCTGGACGGGCTGGGGCGCGGGGTGGACGTCGACGCCGCCAGCAGGCTGCGACTCGACGATGACGTCGTCTACACGGTGGTGTTCCGCCGCCTGCACGAGGGCGTGCCCTTCGTGATGACGACCGTGCACTTGCCCGAGGCGGTCGCGCGGCCGGTGCTGGACTCGGCAGATCTCGCGCGGGGCGCGGTGGGCACCCACACCGTCATCGGGTTGCTCGAACCGTACATGCGTGAGCCGATTGCCGAAGCGGCGCAGTCGATCACCGTGGCCACGGCCGATTCCACAGTCGCCGCGGCGGTGGGCTGCGAACCCGGGCATGCGATGCTGCGGGTCGATCGGCTGTATTCGGACGCGTCCGGCCGCCCCGTCGAGTTGTCGGTCAGCCACTTCCTGCCCGAGCAGTACACCTACCGGGTCACGCTTCGCCGATCGGGCTAATTCATCAGTCGTGCCAGTATCTCGGCGTTGCTGCGCACGATCGACTCGACCGTCATCGGCACGTCGGCGTTGTGCACCAGGAACCAACTGCGTTCCAGCATCGCCATCACCGTCATCCCCAGCGACACCGGCGCGCTGAGCTTGGCGGTGCTGCGCGACGCGATGTACTCACCCAACTTCCTGGCCGACCGCTTGTGCAGGCGCGCCACCGAATCGCGGAAGTCCGGATCGTCGGGTGAGTCCCCGATCGACGTGGCGACGAACGCGCCGTTGCGGTCCAGATAACCGAAGTAGTCACTGACCCAGGCCTTGACCTCCGCGACGGACGGCGCAGCGCTCAGCGTGTCGAAAGCCTCGATGACGGTGAGGGATTCGCGGTAGGTCGCGGTCCCCAGTTCGACGAACAGCTGCTGCTTGTCGTGGAAGTAGTAGTAGAAGTTGGCCCGGGTGACGTGCAGCCCCTCGGTGATGTCCTTGACACTGGTGCCGCTGTATCCCTTGCGGGCGAACGCCGTTCGCGCCGCGTCGAGGATTGCCTGGCGGGTCACCGCCGATTTGGTGGTCGTCACGCCGCCTCAGCCGGACGCGGTCAGCGCGGTCTCTGGGTAGAAGCTGCGTGCCCAGCTGCGCAACTGCTTGAAGCCGGCCGCCTCCGAGGGTGCCAGCGCCGGTCGGTCCATGTACTTCTGGTGATCCCAGATCTTTATGTCGTCGGGCAATGACGACTTCGCCACCGCGAGCCGGTCGTCGTAGTTCTCTCCCTCCGAGACCCAGTAGGTCGAGAAGATATCGGAAGTGGTCTCGTCGACCGGGGTGCTGCAGATCGAGATGACGCGCACCCCGTCGGCGGTCTGCTCACCGTTGAAGCTGACACCGATTCCCGACCAGTGGATCTCGATGGTGTTGCGGGTGTCGCCGGGCCGGTCCACCCCCTCGGCCCACCGCCTGCCGAACCCGACCTTCGCGTGCCAGGTCGACTCGTCGGTGCTCTCGCTGAGTACCACCGGGCTGATCGGGGTGCGGTGGACGAACCGGAAGTGGTGCGGATCCACCGCGTTCTCGGCGATCACCTGGGGGTGCACGTGGATGCCGGGGAAGAGTTCGCGCTCGTCGGCGCCGACCGACCGGTACTGCTGGCTACTGACGTGCTCGCCGAGCACATCGAAGGCGTTGGGCAGCTGCCACAGCGGGTCGCGTCCGGCCAGGTCATGCCAGATGTAGACGCAGTCGTTGAGCTCGGTGACCGGATAGGACCGGACGCGCCGGACTCGATTCGGTCGATTCTCATACGGAATGTGGACGTTGCGGCCATCGCCGTTCCATACCCAGCCGTGGAACGGGCACTGGATGCCGCCGTCGACGACACAGCCGCCGACCGACAGGTTCGCCCCGAGGTGCTGGCAGTGGGCATCGAGCACGTGCGCGGCACCGTCGAGATCGCGGAAGGCGACCAGTTCGGTGCCGAAGTAGTTCAACGGCTTGACGTCGCCGGTGGTGAGATCCGCGCTCCAGGCCACCTGGAACCAGCCGGTCGGTTGCATGCTGGGCAGTTCTGTCATGGGAAGGCTGACCCTTTCGGTCCGATCCTGCTCCTCCGAGGCTCGCACCTTTTGACATTATTGTCAAAAGGTGGTGTGGGTCACGCCACGAGTTCGTCCACCAGCCCCCAGCGCAACGCCGTCTCCGGGTCGATAGGGTGGCCGGAGAGCACCAGATACGCCGTCCGCCAGCGTCCGATGCGTCGCGTGACGCTGACCGTGCCGCCGGCTCCCGGAATCAACCCGAGGCTCAGCTCGGGCAAGCCGAACGCGGCGTCGGCGCTGGCCGTCACCCAACCGCAGAAGGCCGCCATTTCCAGCCCGCTGCCCAGCACCTGACCGTGCACCTCGGCCCGGCACAGGTGGCCTAGCCGTGCCGTCAATTCGTCGATCACCAGCGCCGGGCTGTGCCGGGTCCTGGCCAGATGCGCGCTGGCCGGATCCGTGAAGGTCCCGAACTCAGCGAGATCGCCACCGCTACAGAAGGATCGGCCGTTCCCGCTGAGCACGACCCCGCGCACGGAGGGATCCAGCACGGCGACCGACAGCGCTCCCAGTAGCGCCGCCCGCGCGTCGGTGCTGAACGCGTTGTGCCGCTGAGGTCGGTTGAACCGGACGTGCAGGGTGTCCCCGTCACGGTGGGCCTGCACCGGATCGGGAATGTCAGGCGTCCGCGCCGGGCCCCGCTCGGCCAGCCAGCGGGCGAACTCCGCGCCGGACTGCAGCGTCGAGTAGGCCAGCGACTCGGTGACCACTCCGGGAAGCGCCGGAGCTTGCGGGTCGACCGACCGCAGCACGTCGTCGCAGATGGCGCTGGCCTGCGGCCAGCGCTCCAGCCGCTCGGCGAGCTCGGCGACGGCATCCGGTACGGATGCCACGGTGACGATGCGACGGTCGTCGGGCTCGGCCTCGCTGAGGGTGAAAGTGGCGTGCTGCAGCCAGTATTCGGCGGCCAGCGTCCTGACATCCGAGCCGACCGCGATCAGCACACCTGGCAGGGCCGCGGCCTCGACATCCGGCGGCTCCGACAGGTCAACGACGCGCAGCACACTCATGCGGTCAGCCGATTGGCAGCGAGTAATTCTTCACCAGTTCCTGTTTGTAGAGCTTGCCGGTGTCGGTGCGGGGCAACTGCGACTCGAAGGAGATGGACCGCGGGCACTTGTAGTGCGCCAGGCGTTCCCGTAGCCACGCCAGCAGTTCGTCGGCGACTTCCTCGGTGGCGTCGGCTGGGTCCAGGGTCTGCACCACGCCCTTGACCGACTGGCCCATACCCTCATCGGGGATGCCGAACACCGCGGCGTCGAGCACCTTCGGATGCGTGATCAGCAGGTCCTCTGCTTCTTGCGGGTAGATGTTCACCCCGCCGGAGATGATCATGTGGTGACGCCGGTCGGTGAGGAACAGGTAGCCGCCGGAGTCGAGGTAACCGATGTCGCCGACGGTGACCCAGCCGCGGGTGTTTCTGGCGTCCGCCGTCTTCGCCTCGTCTTTGAGGTACTCGAACGGATAGCCGCCTTCGTAGTAGATGGTGCCGGCCTCGCCGGGCGGCAATTCCACGCCGTCGTCGTCGAGTATGTGCGGAACGCCCACCAATGGTTTGCCGACCGAACCGGGGTGTTGCAGCCAATCTTCGGCCCGGATGAACGACGCCCCGACCGCCTCGGAGGAGGCGTAGTACTCGTCGACGATGGGTCCCCACCATTCGATCATTCGGCGCTTGATGTCCACGGGACACGGCGCCGCTGCGTGCACCACCCGCTGCAGACTCGACACGTCGTACGAATCGCGCACGGCATCGGGAAGTTTCAGCATCCGGACGAACATCGCCGGGACGAACTGGCCGTGAGTGACCCGGTAGCGCTGAATTGCCTCCAGCGCCTGTTCGGCGTCGAACTTCTCTATCACGACGGTGGTGCCGCCCAGCGACTGTACCGACATCGACCAGAACGACGGCGCGGTGTGGTAGAGCGGCGCGGGACTCAGGTAGACGGTGTCCTCGCTGATCCCGACGGCCGCGAGCAGTGGCATGAGCATGTTCGGGGCCTCGGCTGGCGAGGTGCCCTGCAGTTCGCGGCGAATGCCCTTCGGGCGTCCGGTGGTTCCTGACGAATACTGCAGCAGGTCACCCTCACACTCGTCGGCGATCGGGCTGTCCGGTTGGTCGGCCACACATTCCGGATAGCGCTGCCAGCCGCCCAGATCACCGTCCGCGATCAGCAGCAGTTCGGGCAACCGGTTGGGCAGGTGCTCGGCGAGGCGTTCGCAGACCTTCACCAGC
>JAOPWF010000443.1 GCA_025965815.1 Mycobacterium sp. | reverse complement strand
GCACTCGCCCGGGCCAAGACCGAGCACCTCGGCGACCGGTCGCCGCTCGCGCTGGCCCGCCAGGCGCTCGGCACGCTGCCGAAGGGGGACAGGGCCGAGGCCGGGCGGCGGGTCAACGTCGCGCGCGCCGACGCGCAGCGCAGCTACGACGAGCGGCTGGCCGTGCTGCGGGCCGAGCGGGACGAAGCGGTGCTGGTGGCCGAACGCATCGACGTGACGCTGCCGTCCACCCGAACTCCGGTCGGTGCCCGGCATCCGATCACCATCCTCGCCGAGCACGTCGCGGACACTTTCATCGCGATGGGCTGGGAACTCGCCGAGGGGCCCGAGGTCGAAACCGAGCAGTTCAACTTCGACGCCCTGAACTTCCTGCCGGACCATCCGGCCCGCGGCATGCAGGACACCTTCCACGTCGCGCCGGAGGGGTCGCGACAGCTGCTGCGGACCCACACCTCGCCCGTGCAGGTGCGCACGCTGCTGGAGCGCGAGTTGCCGGTGTACATCGTGTCGATCGGGCGGACGTTCCGGACCGACGAACTCGACTCGACCCACACCCCGGTGTTCCATCAGGTGGAGGGCCTTGCGGTGGACTGCGGCCTGACCATGGCCCACCTGCGCGGCACACTCGACGCCTTCGCCCGCGCGGAGTTCGGTCCGCAGGCCCGTACCCGGATGCGGCCGCACTTCTTCCCGTTCACCGAGCCGTCGGCCGAGGTCGACGTGTGGTTCGCCAACAAGAAGGGCGGGGCCGGCTGGGTGGAATGGGGCGGCTGCGGCATGGTCAACCCGAATGTGTTGCTGGCCGCCGGAATCGACCCCACGGTGTATTCGGGATTCGCGTTCGGGATGGGTCTGGAACGCACGCTGCAGTTCCGCAACGGCATCCCTGACATGCGGGACATGGTCGAGGGCGACGTGCGGTTCTCGCAGCCGTTCGGGGTAGGGGCCTGATGCGCGTTCCCTACAGCTGGCTGCGCGAGGTGGTTTCAGCCGGCGCGCCGGGCTGGGACGTGCCGCCCGACGAGCTGGAGCAGGCCCTGATCCGGATCGGCCACGAAGTGGAAGACGTAGTGGCGGTCGGCCCGGTGAGCGGTCCGCTCACGATCGGTCGCGTTACCGAGATCGAGGAGCTGACCGAGTTCAAGAAGCCGGTCCGCGCCGTCCGCGTCGACGTCGGTGAGCCGGAGGACCGCGACATCGTCTGCGGCGCAACGAACTTCGCGGTCGGCGACCTCGTCGCAGTGGCACTGCCGGGCACCACGCTGCCCGGGGACTTCACCATCACCGCACGCAAGACGTACGGGCGCACCTCGGACGGGATGATCTGCTCGGCCGCCGAATTGGGCCTGGGCTCCGATCAGTCCGGCATCTTGGTGCTGCCGCCAGGCACCGCCGAACCGGGCGCGGACGGCGCCGACGTGCTCGGTCTGGACGACGCGGTGTTCGACCTGGCCATCACACCCGACCGGGGTTACTGCCTGTCGGTGCGGGGCCTGGCACGCGAGATCGCCTGCGCCTACGACCTCGACTTCGCCGACCCGGCCGACGTGCCGCCCCTGCCCGTTGAGGGCGAGGCGTGGCCACTCACGGTGCAGCCCGGTACCGGGGTCCGCCGGTTCGCCCTACGCCCGGTGACCGGCATCGATCCCGGCGCGGTATCGCCCTGGTGGATGCAACGGCGGCTGCTGTTGTCCGGTGTCCGGGCCATCTCGCCCGCGGTCGACGTGACGAACTACGTGATGCTGGAACTGGGCCACCCTCTGCATGCGCATGACAGCAACCGGATCACCGGCGGATTCGACGTCCGGTTCGCGCGCGCCGGGGAGACCGTGGTGACCCTCGACGACATCGAACGCAAGCTGGATCCCGGCGATGTGCTGATCGTCGACGACGCCGCCACGGCGGCCATCGGCGGAGTCATGGGCGCCGGCGCGACCGAAATGCTCGACGACTCCACCGACGTGCTGCTCGAGGCTGCCGTGTGGGATCCACCGACGGTGTCGCGTACCCAACGCCGGCTGCATTTGAACAGTGAGGCCGGCCGGCGCTACGAGCGGGCGGTCGATCCGGCGATCTCGGTCGCCGCGGTGGATCGATCCGCCGCACTGCTGGCCGAGATCTCCGGCGGCGCGGTCGCACCCAAGCTGACCGATTGGCGCGGTGACCCGCCGCGCGACGACTGGTCGATGCCGCCGATCGAGATCACCGCGGACCTCCCGGACCGCACGGCGGGTGTCGATTATCCGGAAGGCACAACGCAGCGACGGCTGACCCAGGTCGGCGCGGACGTCGCCGCGTCGGGCGACTCGCTGACCGTGACACCGCCGAGTTGGCGGCCCGACCTGCTGCAGCCGGCCGATCTGGTCGAGGAGGTGCTGCGGCTCGAAGGCCTGGAGGTCATCCCGTCGGTGCTGCCATCGGCGCCGGCCGGTCGCGGGCTGACCGCGTCGCAGAAGCGCCGCCGGGCGGTGGGAAAGTCGTTGGCTCTCAACGGCTACGTCGAGATCCTGCCCACCCCGTTTCTGCCGGCCGGCGTCTTCGACGTGTGGGGCCTGCCGGACGACGATCCGCGGCGCTTCACCATCCAGGTGCTCAATCCATTGGAGGCCGACCGCCCCCATCTGGCCACCACGTTGCTGCCGGGCCTCCTGGAAGCGCTGTCGCGCAACGTGTCTCGCGGCACCGTCGATGTCGCGCTGTTCGCGATCGCCCAGGTCGTGCTGCCGACGGCGGAGACCAGAGCCGTCGACCTCATCCCGGTGGACCGGCGCCCCACCGACGCGGAGATCGCGACGCTCGACGAGTCGTTGCCCCGTCAGCCGTTGCACGTGGCGGCGTTGCTGTCGGGTCTGCGCGAGCCGAGCGGTCCCTGGGGTCCCGGCCGACCGGTGGAGGCGTCCGACGCGTTCGAGGCGGTGCGGATCATCGGCCGTGCCTGTGGTGTCGACCTGACGCTGCGCCCCGCGCAATACCTGCCCTGGCACCCGGGCCGGGGTGCCGAGGTCGTGCTCGGAGACACCGTCGTGGGTCACGCCGGGCAGCTGCACCCCGCAGTCGTCGAGCGCGCCGGGTTGCCGAAGGGCACCAGTGCGGTCGAGCTGAGCCTGGACGCGCTGCCGATCAACGACGTGCTGCCGGCGCCGACCGTGTCCCCGTTCCCGGCGGTCTTCCAGGACGTCAGCCTGGTCGTCGAGGCCGACGTGGCCGCGCAGACGGTCGTCGAGGCCGTCCGCGACGGTGCTGGCGAGCTCCTCGAAGACGTCCGGCTGTTCGACGTTTACACCGGCCCACAGATCGGTGAGGGGCGCAAGTCCCTCACCCTGGCGCTGCGGTTCCGCGCCCCCGATCGGACCCTCACCGAATCCGAGGCGAGCGCGGCCCGTGAGACAGCGGTGCGGACCGCTGCCGACCGGGTTGGCGCGGTGCAGAGGTAATTAGTTTGCGTACTGCTGCATAACCATGCAGAATCGCGGTATGACGACGGTAGCGGTGGCGGGTGCCAGCGGCTACGCGGGCGGTGAGATCCTGCGGCTGCTGCTCGGGCATCCCGCGTACGCCGACGGGCGACTGCGCATCGGGGCATTGACGGCCGCCGCCAGCGCGGGCAGCACCCTCGCCGAGCACCACCCGCATCTGCTGCCGCTTGGGCAGCGCGTTCTCGAACCCACCGAACTGGGCATGCTGGACGGCCACGACGTGGTGTTCCTGGCACTGCCGCACGGGCATTCGGCCGTGCTGGCCGAACAGCTCAACCCCGAGACGCTGATCGTCGACTGCGGCGCCGACTTCCGGCTGACCGATGCCGCCGCCTGGGAGCGCTTCTACGGCTCACCGCACGCGGGCAGCTGGCCCTACGGGCTACCCGAACTGCCGGGTGCCCGGGAGCGGCTGCGCGGCACCACTCGGGTAGCCGTGCCGGGCTGTTACCCCACCGCGGCGCTGCTGGCGCTGCTGCCTGCGGTGGTCGAGGACCTCATCGAACCCGCGGTGAACGTCGTGGCCGTCAGCGGCACGTCGGGCGCCGGCCGGGCCGCCAAGACCGACCTGCTCGGCTCGGAGGTAATCGGATCGGCCCGCGCCTACAACATCGCCGGGGCGCACCGGCACACACCCGAAATCGCGCAGGGGCTGCGGTGGGTCACCGACCGGGAGGTGTCGGTGTCGTTCACCCCGGTACTCATCCCGACATCGCGCGGCATCCTGGCCACCTGCACCGCCCGCACCCAGGCGCCGCTGTCGCAGCTGCGCGCGGCCTACGAGAAGGCGTACGACGCCGAGCCCTTTGTGTACCTGTTGCCGGAGGGCCAGTTGCCCCGCACCGGAGCGGTGATCGGCAGTAACGCCGCGCAGATCGCGGTCGCCGTCGATGACGATGCGGGCGTGTTCGTCGCGATCGCGGCGATCGACAACCTGGTCAAGGGCACCGGTGGAGCCGCCGTCCAGTCGATGAACCTCGCGCTCGGCTGGCCGGAGACCGAAGGACTATCCATCGTGGGAGTGGCGCCGTGATCGGCGGGCTGGGGGTACCTCCCGCTTGCGGGGGAGAGCGAAGCGACCGCGGGATTGGCACCGACGTGACCGATACTGCCCGCTTGGTGCGCACGCAGGGGGTGACCGCGCCCGCCGGCTTCCGGGCCACAGGCATTGCCGCGGGTATCAAGGCGTCCGGCGCGCTCGACCTGGCGCTGGTGTTCAACGAAGGTCCCGACTACAGCGCGGCCGCGGTGTTCACCCGCAACCAGGTGAAGGCCGCGCCGGTGTTGTGGACGCAGCAGGTGCTCACCACCGGGCGGCTGCGGGCGGTTGTGCTGAACTCCGGTGGCGCGAACGCCTGCACCGGTCCCGGCGGTTTCCAGGACACGCATGCCACCGCCGAGGCGGTTGCCGGCGCGCTGTCGGACTGGGGCACCGAGACAGGAGCGATCGAGGTCGCCGTCTGCTCGACCGGCCTGATCGGCGACCGGTTGCCGATGGATAAGGTGCTCGACGGCGTGCGGGAGATCGTGCAGGAGATGGCCGGCGGCCTGACCGGCGGTGAGGAAGCCGCTCGGGCCATCATGACCACCGACACGGTTCCCAAACAGGTCGCGCTACACCACCCCGACAACTGGACCGTCGGCGGCATGGCGAAGGGCGCAGGCATGCTGGCGCCCTCGTTGGCCACGATGCTGTGCGTCATCACCACCGACGCCGTTGCGGATACCGCCGCGCTCGACCACGCGCTGCGCCGTGCCACCGCGCTGACATTCGACCGCCTCGACATCGACGGCAGCTGTTCGACCAACGACACCGTGCTGCTGATGGCGTGCGGCGCCAGCGAAATCGCGCCCAGCCAGGCCGATCTCGACGACGCCGTGCTGCGGGTGTGTAACGACCTGGTGGCCCAGCTGCAGGCCGACGCGGAGGGCGTCACCAAACGCGTCGCCATCACCGTGACCGGGGCGACCACCGAGGACGAGGCACTCAACGCGGCCCGCACCGTTGCCCGCGACAGCCTGGTCAAGACGGCGCTGTTCGGCTCCGACGCGAACTGGGGCCGGGTGCTCGCCGCCGTCGGGATGGCGCCGGTGGCACTCGACCCGAACCGGATCACCGTGTCGTTCAACGGTTCTCCGGTGTGTGTCGACGGTGTCGGCGCGCCCGGCGCCCGCGACGTAGACCTGTCCGGCACCGAGATCGACGTCACCGTCGACCTCGGCGTCGGGACGGCGCGGGCCGCCATCCGGACCACCGACCTCTCCCACGCGTACGTCGAAGAGAACTCGGCGTACAGCTCGTGACTTCGTCCGATGTCGCCGCCGGCGCGGCTCCGGCCGTGACCCCCACGGAACGCGACGTCAAGGCGCAGGTGCTCGCCGAAGCGCTGCCCTGGCTGAAGCTGTTGCACGGCAAGATCGTTGTCGTCAAGTACGGCGGCAACGCGATGACCGACGACACCCTCAGGCAGGCCTTCGCCGCCGACATGGTCTTCCTGCGCAACTGCGGCATCTATCCCGTCGTCGTGCACGGCGGCGGCCCGCAGATCACCTCGATGCTGCAGCGTCTCGGCATCGCCGGCGATTTCAAGGGCGGATTCCGGGTCACCACGCCCGAGGTCCTCGACGTGGCCCGGATGGTGCTGTTCGGTCAGGTGGGCCGCGAGCTGGTCAACTTGATCAACGCGCACGGGCCGTACGCCGTCGGCATCACCGGCGAGGACGCCCACCTGTTCACCGCGGTGCGGCGCAGCGTCACCGTCGACGGCGTGGCCACCGACATCGGTCTGGTCGGCGACGTCGACAAGGTCAACACCGCCGCGGTGGTCGACCTGATCGGGACCGGCCGGATCCCGGTGGTGTCCACCATCGCCCCCGACGTCGACGGCGTGGTGCACAACATCAACGCCGACACCGCGGCCGCCGCGCTGGCCGAGGCCCTCGGCGCCGAGAAGCTGCTGATGCTCACCGATGTGGAAGGCCTGTACACCCGCTGGCCGGACCGCGGGTCGTTGGTCAGCGAGATCGACACCGCGGCGCTGACACAACTGCTGCCTACGCTCGAGACCGGCATGGTGCCGAAGATCGAGGCGTGCCTGCGGGCCGTCGCCGGTGGTGTGCCCAGCGCGCACGTCATCGACGGCCGTGTCGAGCATTGTGTGCTGGTGGAACTTTTCACGAATGAAGGCAGTGGAACGAAGGTGGTGGAAGCGTGACCCAAACCGAGACCCTGCAGCAGCGGTGGTCGACCGTGATGATGAACAACTACGGCACCCCACCGGTCGCGCTGGTCAGCGGTAACGGTGCGGTGGTCACCGACGCCGACGGCAAGTCATATGTCGACCTGCTCGGCGGCATCGCCGTCAACATCCTGGGCCATCGCCACCCGGCCATCATCGAGGCCGTGACCACGCAGCTGTCCACCCTCGGTCACACCTCGAACCTGTATGCCACCGAGCCCGGCATCGCGCTCGCCGAGGCGCTGGTGGCACAGCTGGGAGCCGGCCCTGGATCCACAGCCGAGGCGCGGGTGTTCTTCTGCAACTCCGGCACCGAGGCCAACGAGGTCGCGTTCAAGCTGACCCGGCTCACCGGCCGCACGAAACTCATTGCGGCCGAGGGTGCTTTCCACGGCCGCACGATGGGGTCACTGGCGCTGACCGGCCAGCCGTCCAAGCAGGCACCGTTCGCGCCCCTGCCCGGTGACGTCACGCACGTGCCGTACGGCGACATCGATGCCCTGGCCGCCGCCATTGACGACGACACCGCGGCGGTCTTCCTGGAGCCGATCCTGGGGGAGGGTGGCGTCGTCGTCCCACCGCCCGGATACCTGGTCGCCGCCCGCGAACTGACCAGCCGGCACGGCGCGCTGCTCGTCGTCGACGAGGTGCAGACCGGGGTCGGGCGCACCGGCGCTTTCTTCGCCCACCAGCACGACGGCATCACGCCCGACATCGTCACCCTGGCCAAGGGCCTCGGCGGCGGGCTGCCGATCGGTGCCTGCCTTGCCATCGGCCCCACCGCGCAACTGCTCACTCCCGGGCTGCACGGCAGCACGTTCGGCGGTAACCCGGTGTGCACAGCGGCCGCGCTGGCGGTGCTGCGGGTGCTCGCCGAGGACGACCTGATCGGCCGCGCCGACGTGCTCGGCAAGACGCTGCAACACGGCATCGAGTCGCTGGGACACCCGCTGGTGGACTGTGTCCGCGGTCGCGGGCTGCTGCGTGGTGTCGTGCTGACCGCACCACATGGCAAGGCCGTCGAGACCGCCGCCCGCGACGCCGGATTCCTAGTCAACGCCGCCGCACCCGACGTCATCCGGCTGGCGCCGCCGCTGGTGATCACCGAAGCCCAGATCGACGGATTCCTCACCGCGCTGCCCGGTGTGCTCGATACGGCTGGAGAGACCGCATGACCGCGCCCCGGCAGTTCCTGCGTGACGACGACCTGCTGCCCGAGGAGCAGGCCGAGGTGCTGGCGCTCGCGGCCGACCTGAAGAAGGCTCCGCTGAGCCGGCGCCCCCTCGAGGGACCCCGCGGCGTCGCCGTCATCTTCGAGAAGAACTCCACCCGCACCCGGTTCTCGTTCGAGGTCGGCATCGCCCAGCTCGGTGGTCATGCCGTCGTCGTGGACGGCCGCAGCACGCAGCTGGGACGCGAGGAGACCCTGGAAGACACCGGAAAGGTGTTGTCCCGCTACGTCGATGCGATCGT
>JAOPWF010000430.1 GCA_025965815.1 Mycobacterium sp. | reverse complement strand
TCGCCGCCGCCAGGCACGCCAGCCGGGTACTGAACCGCAGGGTGGGGCCGTCAACGGGGACAAACCTGTGGGGCGCGTTCGGCCTGCTGTGCGAGATGGTCGCCGACGGGCTCAGCGGATCGGTCGTCACGCTGCTCGCCGACAGCGGCGATCGCTACTCCGACACCTACTTCTGCGACGAATGGATCGCCGCACACGGCCTCGAACCGGCAGGCGCCTACGAGGTGCTGGTTGAATTCGAGCGCACCGGCCGCTGGCCCTGAGCGCTGGACTCGTCCGCCGCCTGCTCGTCGCCCCCGTCTGGGGTGATCAACAACCACAACGCGGCAAGGGCGAAGAATCCGCCGTAGATCGCGGCTCCCAACCCGGTCATCTTTGCCTCAATTCGTCAGCCGACGGCTATCTGCCGTCAGTGTGCACAACACCACCGACATCCCACATCCATCCCGCGGCGCGCCGTGATATACGCCGCTGCGCGGACGCCGGCGGCACCGGTCGGCGACTAGGTTGCGGTTATGGACGCGGTCCGGACCGAACTGCGCCGCCCGGCGGTGTGGCTGCTGCCGGTCGCCGTCGCCGCGATCCAGCTGATCGGCAGCACCGCGCCACGGCACCGCGGTCCGGCCCCCGACCCGTCATGGGCGCCGCTGAACTGGTTCGGGTATCTGCTGTTGGTCGCGGGTCCCGTCGCGTTGCTCGCGCGGACCCTGTACCCGTACGCCGTGCTGCTCGTCGTCCTCGCCGTCACCGCCACCTATCAGCTGGGCGGCTTCGGTCCCGGCCCGATTTTCCTGTCGCTCGTGGTGGCGTTCCTGACCGCGGCGTCGGTCGGTCCGCGCTGGCGTAGCTACCCGTTGCCGCTGCTGGGCTGGTTGGCCGTCGTCTGGCTGGTGCCGCTGGCCCGGGGTTCACACCCACCGCCCGCCGTGGCGACGGCGGCGATCGCGGCCTGGCTGCTGGTGCTGGTCGCCATCGCCGAAGGCATCCGGCAGCGCCGTTCGGTGGTCGAGGCCCGTCGCCAGCGTCAGGCCGCGATCGACCGCGAGGCCCGGGCCGAACAGGACCGCCAGGCGACGCAGGCACGGCTGTCGGTCGCCAGGGAACTGCACGACGTGCTGGCGCACAGCCTGTCGATGATCAACGTCCAGTCCTCAGTGGCGCTCGAGCTGCTCGACGACCATCCTGACCGGGCCGGCCCGGCACTGGCGGCCATCAAAGACGCCAGCAGGCAGGCCATCTCAGACGTCCACTCGCTCGTCGCCGCGCTGCGTACCGACGGCGGCCAACCGACCGCGCCGACGCCCGGGATCGGTGATCTGGACACCCTGGTCGGCGCCGCCCGCGCGACGGGATTGACGGTGCACACCGTGGTAGACGGCGAGCCCCGTGCGGTGCCGACGGTGATCGACGTCGCGGCGGCACGCATCGTGCAGGAGTCCCTGACGAACGTGGTCCGGCACTCCGCGGCGAAGGCGGCGTCGGTGACGGTGACTTATCGCCCGGATGAGCTGGCCGTCGAGGTCGACGACGAGGGGCCGTCGCACAACACCGGGACGGCGTCGGGCGGCAGTGGGATCAGCGGGATGCGCGACCGCGCCATGGCCCTCGGTGGCCGGCTCGCGGTTCAGCGCGGGCCGCAAAGCGGCTTCGGTGTGCGCGCGACCTTCCCCCTCGGCGGTGAAAGTGGTGCCGGCACATGACGATTCGTGTCGTTGTCGCCGACGATCAAGCGCTGGTGCGGCCGGGCTTCGTCGCGCTGCTGGATGCGCAGGACGGCATCGAGGTGGTAGCCGAAGCCGACACCGGATCACGGGCGCTGCAGGCCGCCCGGGCACTGACGCCCGACGTGGTGCTGATGGACATCCGGATGCCGGAGATGGACGGCCTCGCCGCGACACGTGCGATCGCCGCCGATCCGCGGCTCGCGGGCGTCCGGGTGGTGGTGTTGACCACCTTCGAGTTGGACGAGTACGTGTTCGAGGCGATGCGCGCCGTGGCCAGCGGTTTCCTGGTGAAGCACACCGAGCCGGCCGAACTCGTGCGTGCGGTGCGCGTGGTCGCCGAGGGTGACGCTCTGTTGTCACCGTCGGTGACGCGCAGGCTGGTGGCAGAATTCGCCGCCCGGGCCAAAGCGCCCGCGGGTCCGCCCGCCAGCCTCGCCGAACTCACCGCCCGGGAGCGGGAGGTGATGACGCTGGTGGCGGAGGGCCAGACCAATGCCGAGATCGGCGCGCGACTGTTCATGAGCCCGGCCACCGCGCGCACCCACGTGAGCCGCATCCTCACCAAGCTGGCCGCCCGGGACCGGACCCAGCTGGTGGTGATGGCCTACGAGAGCGGCTTGGTCCGGCCGGGATGGCAGGGCTGAGCGCCCGGCTACGCACCGGCACGTACCCGGATTGACGCCTGCCGGCCGATGTCGGCACGGCCCCGGCGGGGCAGCCTAATGGCATGACTATTCACGAGATCACCCCAACCGCAACAGCATTCCTTGCCGACGCCGCCGAACGCTACGGCCATCACGGGCCGGGCCCCTGGTTCATCCTCATCCCGATCGTGTTCTGGACGCTGGTGATCGCGGGCCTGGTGTTCCTCTGGCGGCGTCGGGTGGGCCGGCACGGTGAGGGCACGCTGCGCGACACCTACGCCAAGGGCGAGGTCACCGAAGCCGAGTACCGCAACCGGCTGGCTGTCCTGCGAGAAACCCGCCGCTGATCAGGGGCCGCCACCCCGCGTGGTGCACGGCGACAAGCGTTTGGCCTCCGGCGGGGCCGGTGCGATACGCTGTCGTGGCTTCACGCGGGGTGTGGCGCAGCTTGGTAGCGCGCTTCGTTCGGGACGAAGAGGTCGTGGGTTCGAATCCCGCCACCCCGACTCGCGTCGTCGC
>JAOPWF010000312.1 GCA_025965815.1 Mycobacterium sp. | reverse complement strand
CGTCGTCGGGTGGTCAATGGGGGGCACCTGCGCGGTCGACCTGACGGTGATGCACCCGGACATGTTCAGCGCCTTCGTGGACATCGCAGGCGATCTAAGCCCCAACTCGGGAACCAAGGCGCAGACGATCGCCCGGTTGTTCCGCGGCAACGCCGACGCGTGGGCCGCGTTCGACCCGACCACAGTGATCACTCGGCACGGCCCGTACAGCGGGGTCGCGGGCTGGTTCGCCATCAGCGGCAGCCCGCAACCGGACCACAAAAACGTGACAACCGCCGACAACAGTGGGAACGGCCTCGGTGGACAAGACGCCGCGGGCCGCACCAGCGACCAGACCGAGGCCGCTAACTCGTTGTGCTCACTGGGCAATGCCAACGGCATCAAATGTGCCGTGGTTACCCAACCCGGAAAGCACGACTGGCCCTTCGCCGCCCACGCCTTTGCCGCCGCGCTCCCGTGGCTGGCCGGTCAGATCGGCACCACTGATGTGCCATGGGTTCCGTTGCCGGGACAGTCCGGCCCGCAGATCCCGCTCGTGCAGGCGGCCGCCAAATAGCCCTGTTATAGCCCGGCCGGGGAAGTCTGACGGCGGGGGTACGGTGACGACATGCCCGACGAAGAGAGCGAACCCGCCGTCTCGGAGTCCGCTGCCGAGCCGACGGCTGACAGCCCCCCGCCCACCACGCCGTCGCGCCCTGCGCTACCGGTCGAACCGATCCGGGCCGAACCGATAGCGGCGCCGGACCCCGATACCGGCTACACCTCCGCCGGTGTGCCGACGTTCGACTCGGTTCGGGAAAAGATCGAGACCCGCTATGGGACCTCGCTGGGCGCAGCGGAACTCGACGCGGAGACACCCGAAGGTCGTGGCGTCGAAGAGCAGTACGACGCTCGTCAGCGCGCGGCCGCCAAACGGCTCGACGAGATTCGCGAGTCGATGCGCAGGGACGATTCCTGAGCGGTGCGGTCCTTCACCATCAGCGAGCGGCGGGCACGCCTGGCCCGCAGGCATTTCCTGGCCGGTCAGCATGCCGGTGAATCGATAACCGGAATCACCTCAGCCCTGGTCGGCCTGCACGCCACCGATCCCGCAACGCCCTACCTGTCGCTGTGGGCGCGCAGGCCGCAGTTCACCGTCGCCGATCTGGACCGTGAGCTCTACAAGCCTCGGTCACTGGTCAAACACCTCGCGATGCGGCGAACACTGTGGCTGGTATGCGGCGGGCACCTACCCCACATCCAGCCCGGCGCCAGCGACCGGGTGGCGGACAACGAGCGCAGGCGGTTGGTCGCAGACGTCCAGAAAGCGGGCGTGTCGCCCGATGGAGATGGCTGGCTCGACGAGGCCTGCGCGGCGGTTCTGGGGTACCTCGCCGAGCACGGGGCGGCCGGCGGCAGGGAGTTGCGCGCGGCGCTGCCGGAACTGGCCGGAACATGGGACCCCGCGCCCGGAAAGCGTTGGGGCGGTGAGACTCCGCTGGCTCCCCGAGTGCTGACCGTGCTGTCCGTACGCGGAGACATCGTGCGTGGTCCCAACGACGGCGGCTGGACCACGTCGCGGCCACGCTGGGCCGCCGCCACAGACTGGCTGGGTGCCCCCACCGAGACGAAGCCACCCGACGAGGCCCGCGCCGAACTCGTCCGGCTCTGGCTGCGCGCCTTCGGACCGGCCACCGTCACCGACATCAAGTGGTGGTTCGGCAACACGTTGACCTGGGCGCGCCAGGGACTGCGGGACATCGACGCCGTCGAGGTTGATCTGCACGGCTCCCCTGGTTTCGTGCTGCCCGACGACTTGGACTCCGATCCGGAGCCCGAACCGTGGGGCGCGCTGCTGCCGGGTCTGGATGTCACCACTCTGGGCTGGTTCGACCGTGACTGGTATCTGGGTGAGCACCGCGCCCGGGTGTTCGACACCAACGGCAACGCCGGCCCGACGGCGTGGTGGAACGGTCGGGTGGTCGGTGGGTGGTCCCAGGACCCGGGCGGCGAGGTCCACGTGCAACTGCTGGAGGACGTCGTTCGCGACGCCGAGCGCGCCTTGACTCGGCGCGCAGAAGAACTGACCGACTGGCTCGGCGGCGTCCGGATCAGCCCCCGCTTTCCGTCGCCGCTGTCCAAAGCCGGAGTATCTGCGGTCCCTGGTACTAAGCGCTGACCTTGCGGCGGCGCCGAGCGGGCGTCGCGGCGACGGCGCCATTGCGGGCGGGCGGCAGACCAAGCGCTCCGGCCAGGAACTGACCGGTGTAGCTCCCGGGAACCGCGGCGATATCTTCCGGCGTGCCTTCGGCGACTACCGTGCCGCCGCCGGCGCCCCCTTCCGGGCCCATGTCGATGACCCAGTCAGATGTCTTGATCACGTCCAGGTTGTGTTCGATCACGATGACCGTATTGCCCTTGTCGACAAGGCCGTTGATGACCTTGAGCAGCTTCCGGATGTCCTCGAAGTGCAGGCCTGTGGTGGGCTCGTCCAGGATGTAGACGGTGCGGCCGGTGGAGCGTTTCTGCAACTCGGCGGCCAACTTCACCCGCTGTGCTTCGCCGCCGGACAGCGTCGGCGCCGGTTGACCGAGCCGGACGTAACCGAGTCCGACGTCGACCAGCGTCTTGAGGTACCGGTGGTTCGAGGTGATCGGCTCGAAGAACTCCGCCGCGTCCTCGATCGACATGTCCAGCACCTCGGCGATGGTCTTGCCCTTGTAGTGCACCTCGAGGGTTTCCC
>JAOPWF010000368.1 GCA_025965815.1 Mycobacterium sp. | reverse complement strand
GTGAGATCAACCCGGCGGCGATCAGGACGGCTGCGGCGGGGACCGCGGCAACCGCCTCCGGCAGTCCCCACGGCCGGACGAGCGCAAAGCAGAGGACCACTGCCAGGAGCAGCAGTGCGACGGTCAGCGCCACGGATCTTCGTGCTGCCACACCGTGGGCAGGTGCAGGGCGACGCCGTCGGACTCGGCCAACCCGGTCAACACCCGCAGCGACACGTCCAGGTCGTCACCCGCATACGGCAACGGCCGCAACGGTTCTGACAGCGGTCGGAAGAAGTCGTCCCAGTGGATCAGCACGACCCGGCGGGCACCGACGGCACGCACCGTCTCGGTCCAGTAGTCGACCAGGTAGCGCTCCGGCTGCAGGCCGAGTTGCCCGACACCCAGGTACGTCACGTCGGCGCGCCGACCCGCCAGCGCGCCGGGCAGGAAGCCCGCGCTGCCCTGGATCAGCAGGCTGCGGTCCGACGGCCGGTGGTGAACCAGCGTCGACCATGCCTCGCCGCACTTGAAGGCGGAGGCCTTGACCGGCGGGACGACGGGCGCGGTGATCGAGCCGGGGAACCGGTCGGGCGGGCAGTGCTCGGACTCCACCAGCGTCACGTCGTAGGCGCCCATCGTCATCGGCTCGCCGGGTGCCGCCACCACGATGCGGTCCTCGGGCAGTCCGTGCCCCAGGCCGACCTGCGCCGTCGAGGTACCGCCGACCAACAGCGCTCCGGTCCGATCGGCCACCACCGCGGAGTCCAGCGCGTGGTCGAAATGGGTGTGCACCGGCAGCACCGCCTCGAGCCGTTCGACCCCCGTGCGGGCCAGGCAGCCCTCGATGCGGGGCAGCGACGGCGCCAGCTTGCGCACCGCCACGCTGGCCAGGCTCGGCCGGGAGAAGAAGCCGTCGGTCATCAGGGCCGATGTGCCGTCATCGACGAGCAGCGTCGAGACCCCCAGCCAGGTGACCGCCAGCGGACTGTTCGGTGCGGCGGTGGGCGTGTCGAACCGGTCGGCGTAGTTCCGCAGGTCAGGGCGGCCGGGCTTGACCCGCATCAGACGAACGCCGCGAGTTCGACGCCGTCGGCCACCAGCCGGTCTCGCACCGCCGTCGCGATCTGCACGGCGCCGGGTGAATCTCCGTGCACGCACACCGATTCGACCCTGATCGGGATCGTCGACCCGTCCACCGCGCCGACCCGTCCCTCGCCGACCATCGATGCCACCCGGTCGGCGATCTCGGCCGGGTCGCCGAGCACCGCGTTGCGTTCGCGCCGTGAAACCAGCTGGCCGTCAGGACGATACGACCGGTCGGCGAACGCCTCGGATACCGTGCGCAGGCCCAGCTTCTCGGCTTCGTCGAAGAACACCGAACCGGACAACCCCAGTACCGGAAGGCCGGCGTCCACCGCGTGCACGGCCGCCGCGACCGCACCGGCCTGACCGCGATCGGTCACGATCGTGTTGTACAGCGCGCCATGCGGTTTGACGTAGGAGACCGCCGACCCCGCGGCATGGGCCAGCGCCTGCAGCGCCCCGATCTGGTACATCACGTCGGCCATCAGGTCCTCGGCGGTGACATCGATGTAGCGGCGACCGAAGCCGGCCAGGTCGCGGTAGCTCACCTGTGCACCGATCCGCACACCGCCGCCCGCCGCGGCCCGGCAGGTGCCCACCAGGCCCGCGGGATCGCCGGCATGGAAGCCGCACGCCACATTGGCGCTCGTGACGAGGCCGAGCATGGCGTTGTCGTCTCCGAGCCGCCACACCCCGAAGCTTTCGCCCAGGTCAGCGTTGAGGTCAACTGACGCCACGCCGTCAGCCTAGGCTGGGTGGTCGTGGGAATCGACGGCAAGGTCGTGGTCATCACCGGCGCCAGTAGCGGGATCGGTGAGGCGACAGCCGTTCTGCTCGCGCAGCGGGGCGCCAAGGCTGTGCTGGGCGCGCGCAAGTCCGATCGGCTGGAGGCGCTGGCGTCCAGGATCGCCGCCGCGGGCGGGGACGTCGCATTCAAAGCGACCGACGTAGCCCGGCGCGACGACGTCGCCGAGCTGGTGGCGCTGGCCATCGAGCGGTACGGACAACTCGACGTGCTGGTCAACAACGCCGGGATCATGCCGATTTCGCCGCTGGACGAGCTACGCGTGGACGACTGGGAAGCCATGGTCGACGTCAACATCAAGGGCGTCCTCTGGGGCATCGCGGCGGCGTTGCCGGTGTTCCGCCGGCAGGGTTTCGGGCACTTCGTCAATACGGCCTCCACTGCGGCATTCCGGGTCACGCCGAACCAGTCGGTGTACGCCGGGACCAAGATGGCGGTGCGGGCGGTGTCCGAAGGATTGCGCCAGGAAGCGGGCGAGTACCTTCGGGTCACGATCATCTCGCCGGGAATGACCTCGACGAACTTCGCGGACTCGATGACCGACCCCGCCGTCCGGGCCGACTTCGAGCAGCGTCGCGACGCGATCGCGATGCCCGCGGACGCGGTAGCCCGCGCTATCGCCTTCGCGATCGAGCAACCTGCGAACGTCGACGTCGGCGAGATCGTCGTACGACCGACGGCGCAGGCCTGACCCCTCAGGCGTGCGCGGCTGATTGGCGGCGAGTTCCCACCAGCCAGCAAGCCAGATAGATCACGAACGAGATGATGGTGACGAAGACCGAGACGGGCACGCCGGGCGCGAGCGAGAGCACGATCCCGCCGACCGCCGAGATCTCGGCGAAGATCACCGATGCCGCGATGGTCGCGACGGGTGACACGAAGACGCGGGCGGCCGCGGCCGCGGGCGTGATCAGCAGCGACATCACCAGCAGGGCGCCGACGATCTGGACACCCTGGGCGGCGACGACGCCGACCAGCGCGGCGAACACGATGCCCAGCCCGCGGACCGGCACCCCGCGCGCCGCTGCGACCTCGGGGTCGACGGTGGCGAACAGCAGCGGCCGGTAACACACCGCCAGCACCGCGATCACACCGATCGACACCACCACCAGCATCGCCAGGCCCGAGTAGCCGACGCCGACGATCTGGCCCGTAAGCAGCGCGAAACTGGTCCCGGTGCGCCCCGGGTAGAGGTGGATGAACAGGACGGCGAGCCCGAGCCCGAACGCCATCACCACACCGATCGCCGAATCCCGTTCCTTGGCGCGCTGGCCCAGGATGCCGAACAACACCGCTGCGATGGCGCTGCCGAACAACGCACCGACGCCCACGTTGAAACCCGCAAGCAGGGCGAACGAGGCGCCGGTCAGGGACAGTTCGCTGGAGCCGTGCACGGCGAACGACATCTGACGCATCACGATGAACGGACCGATCAAGCCCGCCACCAGCGCCAGCAGCGCCGCCGCCAGCAGCGCCTGCTGGACGAAGGTACGGCCGAGCAGGTCGCCGGTGACGTCGAACGCGAACAGGTTCGCCAGCAGCTCTTTGAGTCGGTCAGTCATGGGTGTGGCCGACTTGATGTTCGGAGTGGTCGAGGTGCTCGCCGACGACGACGTAGCGGTTGCTGACCTTGATCACCTGGATGTCGGCGCGGTACAACTCGGAGAGCGTCTCAGAGGTCATCACCTCTTCCACCGTGCCGATCCGGAACCGGCCGTCGACCAGGTAGAGCACCCGATCGACATACGGCAGAACGGGATTGACCTCATGCGTTACGAATAACACGGCGGTGTCGGCCTCGCGGCGGCGCTGGTTGATCAGCGCGGACACCAGCCGGGCGTTGGCCGGGTCGAGGTTCAGCAGTGGCTCGTCGCACAGCAACAGCACCGGATCGGTGGCCAGCGCCTGGGCGATGCGGATCCGTTGCAGCTCGCCGCCGGACATCACGCCGACGGGCACCCCGGCGAGGTGGACGGCGTTGGTCTGCCGCAGCGCCGTCTGGACGGCGCTCCGTCGCCGCGACCGGTCCGCCGGACGCAGGTTCGTCACGCCCCACCGGTGGCCGTCCACGCCCAGGCGCACCAGGTCCCGTCCGCGCAGGCTCAGGCCGCGGTCCATCGATCGGTGCTGGGGCACGTAGCCGATGCGGTCACTGCCCTTGGTGACGGGTTCCCCGGCGACGGTGGCGGTCCCCGCGCTGAGCTTCAGCTGGCCCAGCAGCACCTTGAGCAGCGACGTCTTGCCGGTGCCGTTCGGGCCGAGCACGGCGACGAACTCGCCGGCATGCACCGTCAGATCCAGGTGATCCCATAGCACCCGGTCACCGAACGCCAGCCGCGCACCGCGGAGCTCGACGACGTCAGCAGGCACAAGTAGTGATTATCGGTTCGTCTGCAGGGCTTGCGCTAACTGGTCGACGGTCTGCCGCTGCCAGGTGAGGTAATCGGTGCCCTGCGGGAGCGTCTCGGTCACCGTGACCACCGGAACCCTCGCCTGGCGGGCGGCATCCGCGATCTGTTTGGTGACGGGCGTCTCGGTCTGCGGATTGAGCAGCAGCGCCGAGACCTGGTGTGAGTTGATCACGTCGAGCACCGCGGCGACGTCAGCGGGCGACGGATCGTGGCCTTCCTCGACCGCGCTGACGAAGGTGGCGGGTGTGCGGTCGGCGACCCCGGCGTGTACCAGCAGGTAGTGCGCGACCGGCTCGGTGGCGATCACCGACGCCGACGGGTGCGTTGCGGCGATGGCCTGCTCGGAGGCCAGCAGCGCGTCGGCCCCGCGGCCGAACTCGGCGGCGTTGGCCCGGTAGTCGGCGGCGTGTGCGCCGTCGACGCCGGCGAGGCGCTCGGCGATCTG
>JAOPWF010000356.1 GCA_025965815.1 Mycobacterium sp. | reverse complement strand
CCGCAGGGCAACGCCAGCACCGCGCTCGGTGTCGAGCACCGGGAAGGCACCCCTTCGTCGTACGAGGTGCTGATCGGTGAGATCGCCCTCCAGGAGGCACTACAGCGCAGCCCGCACAGCGAGCGGTTGTTCTGCGTGCCGGCCACCATCGACCTGGCGGGTGCTGAGATCGAATTAGTCAGCATGGTGGCCCGCGAAGGACGCCTGCGCACCGCGCTCGCCGAACTCGAGCAGTTCGAATTCGACTACGTGTTCATCGACTGCCCGCCGTCGCTGGGGCTGCTCACAATCAATGCTCTGGTGGCGGCCCCGGAGGTGCTGATCCCGATTCAGTGCGAGTACTACGCGCTGGAGGGTGTCGGGCAGTTGCTTCGCAATATCGACATGGTGAAGTCCCACCTGAATCCTGATCTGAACGTGTCGACCGTCATCCTCACGATGTACGACGGGCGGACCAAACTCGCGGACCAGGTTGCGGAGGATGTGCGCACACACTTCGGGGACAAGGTGCTGCGGACAGTGATCCCGCGCAGCGTGAAGGTGTCCGAGGCCCCGGGGTACGGCATGACGATCCTTGAATACGACCCGGGATCCCGCGGCGCGTTGAGCTATCTCGATGCCAGCCGAGAAATCGCCGAACGCGGGCGCACACCCGAGAAGGGGCAATCATGACCCAGCCGACGCGTAAGAAGAGTGGCCTGGGCCGCGGCCTTGCCTCACTTATTCCGACGGGTCCGGCCGATGGTGGCCCCGGTTCGATGGGCCCGCGGATGGGGGACGCCGCGGCCGACGTTGTCCTGGGCCGCTCGGCGGCACCCGAGACCGACAGCGTCGGGGCCGTCTATCGCGAGATCGATCCGTCGGCGATCGAGCCGAATCCGCGTCAGCCGCGCCAGATTTTCGACGACGAAGCGCTCGCCGAACTCGTGCACTCCATCCGCGAGTTCGGCCTCATGCAACCCATCGTGGTGCGGGCGGTCGAGGGACAGCCGGGGGCCGCGCGGTATCAACTCGTGATGGGGGAGCGGCGCTGGCGGGCCGCGCAGCAGGCCGGCCTGGCGACCATCCCCGCGATCGTGCGCGAGACTGCCGATGACAATCTGCTGCGCGATGCGTTGCTGGAGAACATCCACCGGGTGCAGCTGAATCCATTGGAAGAGGCGGCCGCTTATCAACAGCTGCTCGAGGAGTTCGGTGTCACCCACGATGAACTCGCCGCCCGCATCGGCCGGTCGCGCCCGCTGATCACCAACATGATCCGGCTGCTCCGGCTACCGATCCCGGTGCAGCGCCGGGTCGCGGCGGGGGTGCTCTCCGCCGGCCATGCCCGGGCACTGCTGGCCCTGGAGGGCGGCCCCGAGGGCCAGGAGGAACTGGCCGCGCGGATCGTCGCCGAGGGGATGTCGGTGCGCGCCACCGAGGAGGCGGTCACGCTGGCGAACCGGAGTGACGCCTCGACGCCCGCCGCGCCGCGCCGGAAGCCGATTCACATGCCGGGGTTGCAGGACGTCGCCGAACGGCTGTCGGGCACCTTCGATACCCGGGTCACGGTGAGCCTTGGCAAACGAAAAGGCAAGATCGTCGTGGAGTTCGGGTCGGTGGAGGACCTGCAGCGAATTGTGGGTCTGATGGACTCTGCCAACGGCTGACCGACGATACCGGGTAATTACGTCACTGTGACACATCAACGTACTGCCGCCATGGGCGTTGTCGCGCGAATCGGCAAACCGCGTGAGCGCCAACATGTTTGGCCGCCGGGACGACGCCGTCTGCGCGGAAGCGACGATATTGGCGCGGTGGCGCCCGGCTCTCCTATCCTGGAGTGGCTGCTGTGTGCGCCAGCACCGCTCGGAAGCCGGGGAGTCTAGTGTCAGCTCGAATCACGCCGCTGCGGCTCGAAGGCTTCGAGCAGCTGCCCAAGCACGCGCGCCGATGTGTGTTCTGGGAGGTCGATCCTTCTTCCCTGAACGGCGACGATCATCTCGCCGATCCGGAATTCGAGAAGGAAGCCTGGTTGTCGATGGTCATGCTGGAGTGGGGGTCGTGCGGGCAGGTCGCCAGTTCGGCGCCGCTGGACAGCGGATCCATCGTCGAGCCGGGGCCGGTCGAGGCCGCGTGTCTGGGCTACGTCTTCTACGCGCCGCCACGGGCGGTGCCGCGGGCACAACTGTTTCCCACCGCACCGGTCAGCGCTGACGCCGTGCTGCTGACGTCGATGGGAACCGAGTCGGGCCACGGGACCGACGGCCTGCCGCGCAGCCTGATCGCTCAGGTCGTCGTCGACCTGGTCCGCCGCGGCGTGCGCGCGCTCGAGGCGTTCGGCCGCACGCCCCAGGCACACGAGCTCGTCGACCCGCGCGCGGTACCGTCCGACCTCCGGCCCGCCATCACGGCGCTCGGCGACTGCTCGATTGAGCGGTGCGTGGTCGATGCGGCGTTCCTGCAGGACGTGGGCTTCGTTGTGGTCGCTCCCCATCCGTACTTCCCGCGGCTGCGTCTCGAACTCGACCGTGGCCTGGGCTGGAAGGCCGACGTTGAGGCGGCGCTGGAACGGCTGCTGGAAACCGCACGGCTGGAACAACCGGTCGGAGCGGGTTCCAGCGTGGCCGGGGTGGCGGGAGTCAGCCGGAGCTGAGGCGGCTGGCCTGTTCGACCGACAGCTCGTGGGCCAGCAGCTCGGCGAAGGTGAATGTGCCGGTGGGCCGGTCGTTCTTGCCGAGCAGATACAGTCGCTTCACCGCGGCCAGGATGCCCTCGGCGATGGAGTCCCGGGACCGGGTGGACACCAGCATGGATCGATCACGCGGATTGGTGACGTAGCCGACGTCGACCTGCACCGTGGGCATCCGGGTCAGCCGCAACAGGTCCCAAGTCCGCCCGTGCGTGCGGCAATCGCGTAACCCCGTCCGGGCCACCACTTCCCGTTGAATGAAGTCGGCGAGGCTGCGGCCGATGGTGGAGACAGAACCATGTGAGTTGCCAAAGTGAAAGGACGCCACCCCGTTGGGGGCGGGGCTTGCCTGGGTAGCGCACCGCAGGCCGATCATCAGGTCCGCGCCGACTGTGTTGGCCGTCGCGGCGCGTTCGGCATCCGATGGGCTGCGATTGGCCGGCCGCGACAGGAATGTCTCCATGCCAATGGCAGTCATCCGGCCTTCAAGCCGGCTTGCCAAGTCCCACAAGACATCTGCTTCACTGATCGGGCCTGCGGGGCCATGGGTGATCAGCCCGTGGTCGCTGCCGCCACGGCCCGGATCGATGATGATCCGCTTGCCGGACAGCCGCGGTCCCGACCGACGGACCAGCTCTTCCTCACGGATCGCGTGCGGCGAGCCGCCGGTGACCCGTGAACCGAGAAAGTACAAGGACCGCAACGTTTCTGGCCCGCAGATGCCGTCGGCGGACAGACCGTACTCGCGCTGGTAGGACATCAGCGCGTTGTGGGTCTGCAGCCCGAAATGCCCGTCGACAAGGCCGGTGTAGAAGCCGAGGTCCTGCAGTCGGGACTGCAGGGTGGCGACGTCGTCGC
>JAOPWF010000306.1 GCA_025965815.1 Mycobacterium sp. | reverse complement strand
TTGAGATGTTCGACCTCGCCGGCCGGGGACTGTTTGATGAGACCGATCGGGTGGAAGCTCTCGCCACGGCTGCCATGGTGCGCGCCAAGTTGTTGTATCTGTATTTTCCCGCAGACTTGCTTCCGATTGGGTCGAAAGCGCATGTCGATCACTTCTTGCGTCGGCTTGGCCAGTCGATGTCGGGCTTGTCGCCGATCCGGGCGAACCGGCATTTGCTTTCGACGCTGCGAAGTGTCCCCGAGTTGTCTGACATCGGAACCCAAGAGTTGGGGAATTTCGTGTATCACTGGGCCGATCCCTCGCCACACGTGGTGCAGATCGCGCCCGGCGGCGACGGGTCAGACTGGGACGATTGCCTGTCCAGCGGCTATGTCTGCGTCGGGTGGGACGCGGTCGGCGACCTGACCCTGTTCGAGACCAATCAGGTGTTCCGCACCGCGTTCCGCGATCACTACGGCTCCGATAGCAACGATGCCAACGTGATGCAGCAGTCCGACCAGCTGTGGAGATTGACGCAGCTGCAGCCAGGCGACGTGGTAGTGGCCAACCGTGGTGCCACGGAAGTGCTGGCCGTCGGCACGGTCAATGACACCGGCTACCAATGGCGCAGCGAGCGTTCACGCAACAAGCACACCGTCGGCGTCGATTGGGAGACGACGGTCGCGCGCACCATCGAGCCCGTGCGGGCGTGGCGTACGGCCATCGTGTCCGACGTGTCGGCGACGCTGTACCGCCGGATCGTCGGAGCCGCGCCCGGGCCGGCACAGCCCAGTGACGTCGAATCGGTATATGTCGATTCGGTCTATCTGCATATCGAGGAAGCGCTTCAGCGCCGCGGGCAGGTGATCATCTACGGTCCGCCGGGAACCGGCAAGACCTACACAGCACGACGGGCGGCCGTGTGGCTGCTCGATGGCGGCGGCGCGAGCGGCACGGCCGGCGAAGTCCTTGATCAGCACGAGCTGTTCGTCGAGCGGGAACGCGCGCTCAGCTCGGCTGGGTCATCGGTGCGCGCGGTGTGGTTCATGGTGGCAAACCCCACGCAGTGGGCGTGGAGCGAGCTCTTTGTCGAGGGCTCCGTGACGTTCTCATTGGGCCGGTTGCAGCGGAACTACTCAGAAGTGCGTGCTGGGGACTTGGTCGTGGGCTACGAGTCCACGCCTACCAAGCGGGTCGTCGCTCTCGCACGAATCACCGATGAGTACGACCCCCAGACACCTGAGTCCGCGCTGACCGTGGAACCGATCAGTGCGGTCAAAGACGGCATAACCTATGACGAACTGCGCAGCGACCCCATCCTCGCGGCCAGCGAGCCAGCCCGGTTTCGGTGTCAGGGAACGCTGTTCAGGCTCACCGCGGCAGAGGCGGACCGGATGCTGGCACTGCTTATCGAGCGCGAGTCGAAACTGGCCTCGGTTGCCGAGCCGAGCATTCAGCCGCTCACCCGGATCACATTTCATCCCTCCTACACCTATGAGGATTTCATCGAAGGCTTCCGGCCTGCACCCTCGGGCGTCGGCACACTTGAATTGTCCCTGGTCGACGGTATTTTCAAGCGGGTCTGCACGGCCGCGGGCGCAGATCCCGAGCGTCGCTACGTCGTGCTGATCGACGAGATCAACCGCGGCAACATTCCGAAAGTCTTCGGCGAGCTGATCACCATGATCGAGCGCGACAAACGTGGCTTGACCGTGCGACTACCCCAGAGCGGCGACGAGTTCGCCGTGCCCCCAAATATTCTTCTTATCGGCACGATGAACACCGCCGATCGCAGCATCCACCTGCTCGATACTGCGCTGCGGCGGAGGTTCTCCTTTCTTGAGCTGCTTCCCGACAGCTCCGTGCTGACCGGCGCCACCGCGGGCGCTCTCGCGCTGGACCTTTTCCTCGATAACCTCAATAGCCGTATCCGCCAACGGGTCGGACGGGAAAAGCAAGTCGGCCACGCGTTGTTCTTCACGAGCGGCGGCCAAATAGTAGACACGGCTGAGGGATTCGCTGAGATGTTTCGTTACGAGCTGCTGCCCCTGCTGCAGGAGTACCTCTACGAGGACTATAGGGAACTCGCCGGGCTGCTCGGACCGATCATCGACGTCGAGACCGAGCGCTTGTCGTCCGTCGCCGATGATCCCGAAACTCTGTGCGCGGAACTGGCCAACCAGTTCAACGCGAATGCAACCCGGTAACCGTGGTCACGAAGATCCTGCTGGACGAATACCAGTCGCGGCGGGTGACCGTGCCGACGCCGACGCCCGCCGATCTACGGCTATGTGAGCAGCTGGCCGGCGACGAGCTGAAGCCGAAGATCACCATTCGGTGGCTGAGGGACGGCGACATCGATGTGACGGCCTCATCATGGGTGGGCGTCGTTCGCCTCTCTGTCGTCGAAATCCGCGTGGTGCCCAAGCTGGTCGGCGGAGCGCTCGGGGTACTGAGAATGCTGCAGTACGCCGCGGCCATCGACTTGATCAGCCGCGTGCCGATTGACCGGCCGTTAGCGGCGCAGACGACCGACATGCTGGACCTAATTGCGTGGTTCCTGGCCGAGGAAACCAAGTTGCTCATCCGCGACGGGCTGCTCCGGGATTACCGCCCTGTCGACGACAGCCTGACGGTGCTGCGAGGACGGCTGCGCTTACGTGAGCAGTATCTCCGGCGGTTCGGGCAGTTGCAGCCGCTGGAGTGTCAATTCGACGAATACGACGGTGATACCGCCGACAACCAGCTCATCGCCGCAGCGCTGCGTACGGTCAGCCGCCGCGTGCGCGATCCTGACGCGCGGGCGGCTGTGCTGCGCCAGACAGCAATCATGAGCGAAATCTGCGAACCACCATCAAAAGAC
>JAOPWF010000299.1 GCA_025965815.1 Mycobacterium sp. | reverse complement strand
AGCTGGTCGCCGCCGTCGAATCCGACCTTGGCCCAATCGAAGTCGCGGTGGCCTGTGCGGGCTTCGACGTCGACCTGCCGCTCGAGGAGGTGACGCCAGAGCTGTGGCACAGCAGCCTCGGCGTCATCCTCGGCGGCTGCGTCAATGTCATCGCCACCGTTGGCCCGCGGATGCGGGCACGGCGCCGGGGCTCGATCGTTGGCATCTCCTCGGAACTGGCCCTGCTCGGCGACGAGGATCACGTGCCGTACGTGACGGCGAAATCGGCGATGATCGGCTTGGTCCGCTCGGTCGCCCGCGAGTACGGCCCCGACCAGGTGAGAGTCAACATCATCTGCCCCGGCCCGACGGACACCGAGATGCTCACCGAACGGTGGCGGGGCGAGGACTACCGACACAGCATCCCCCTCGACCGGTTCGGCACCCCGGAGGAACTGGCCCGGGCGATCGTCGACGTCGCCGAGTGGACGTGGCTGACCGGACAGGTGATCTCGCCCAACGGCGGGGTGGTGATCCAGTGAGCGCGGGAGTGGCGCTCGTGACCGGAGCGGCCGGCGGGATCGGACGCGAGATCGTCGGCGGGCTCGCCGAGGCGGGCTGGATTGTCGCCGCGACCGATCTGGCCGAGGCGGGCGAGGTTGTGGGAGCGGAGCTGACGATCCCGGCCGACCTGCGCGGGCGTGACGCCTGCCGGGCCGTCGTCGAAGCCGTGCTCGCGCGGTTCGGCCGGTTGGACCTGTTGGTCAACAACGCCGCCACGATGACGGTCGTCGAACCGACCGTGGAGACGATGCCCTTGTGGTGGCGTGACATCGAGGTGAACCTCACCTCTCCGCTGTGGCTGACTCAGGCGGCGGCCGCGCCGCTGCGGGAGAACGCCGGCCAGGTGATCAACCTGTGCAGCATCTCGGCTCTGCGGGGCGAGGCCGGTTTCAGTGCCTACGCGGCCAGCAAGGCCGGGTTGCTCGGGATGACGCGGTCGCTGGCCCGCGAGCTCGCACCGGCGATCCGGGTGAACGCGATCGCTCCGGGGCCGACCGAGACCGAGCAGCTCAACCGCGACGCCGAGTTCCACGGTGTTGCACTGGACGAGCTGCATCGCCACTACGCCGCGGGCATGCCGACCGGCAGGCTGGTACAGCCCGCCGAGGTGGCCGATCTGGTCGTATTCCTGGCCGGCGCACGGTCTTTCACCGGAGAGTGCGTACAGATCAATGGCGGGATGTTGATGTCGTGAGGCGATCGAAACGGGGGACGGGATGTCAATGGCTCAGCGCAACACTGATCAGGAGGTCGGGTTCGACGCCGACAGCGACTCCAGTCGCCACGGCCACATCCTCGTCGCCGCCGCCCGGCTCTTCCGCGACCGTGGGTACCTCAACACGACCATGACCGAGATCGCCCGCGAGTGTGGGCTCGGCCAGTCGTCGCTGTACTACTGGTTCCGCCAGAAGGAGGACATCCTGCTCGGCCTGCTCGCGTTGAACCGCGTCTCGCTCGAGTTCGCGGAGCAGGTCCTGGCGGAGACCGGCTCACCCGCCGTCCGGCTGCTGCGGCTGCTGCGCCTCGACATCCTGGAGCTGTGCTCGTCGCCGATCGACATCTGCGAGGTCGAGGTGCTCGCCGAGCAGCAGCCCGACGTGTTCGTCGAGTTCTGGGCAGATACCGCCGCGCTGCACCAGCACATCGGCACCCTGATCAGTGACGGCATCGCGCGCGGTGAGTTCATCGAGTGCGATCCCGAGTTCGCCGCGCTGAACATCTGCGCCGCCGAAGAGGGTGTGCAGCGCCGCTACCGCAACTCGGCCGCGCACGCCCCGGGCGGCAGCAGCCCGTTCCGGCACCAGAACTACTCACGCGAACACGTCGCAGGAGAGCTCGCGGCGATGCTCGTGCGGGGGCTGCTCCGCGATCCCGCGACGCTGCCGAAGCTCACCGCGGCCGCGGCGGCCTGCGACGATCTCACGTCCGCCGTGCCCGGCGGATGACCTCCGAGACGCGCACGGCGGCGCTGCGCCGCGGGTGGTACCCGGTCGCCCGCGCCGTCGACCTCGACCGCCCACGCCAGGGGACATTGCTCGGTCGACGCCTGGTCGCGTTCCGCACCGCCGACGGGCAACCGCGAGTACTGCCCGACCGGTGCCTGCACCGCGGCGGGGCGCTGAACCTCGGCGCGGTCGTCGGCGACTCGATCGCGTGCCCGTACCACGGGTGGCAGTGGCGCGGCGCGGACGGGCAGTGCGTCTACATCCCGTCCAACGGTCCGTCCGCGCCGATCCCGAAGGCGGCCGTCATCGGCGCCTTCCCCGCCGTCGAGCGCTACGGCCTGGTCTGGACGTGCGTCGGCGACCCGCTGACCGGGCCGCCCGACCTCCCCGAACTCGAGCCACTCGGCATGACCTACGCCGCAGGCGAACCGGTCGACGTCGACGCCGGGATCCTCGCCGCGATGGAGAACTTCCGCGACGTCGCCCACTTCCCGTTCGTCCACCGCGGGACGATGGGCAAGGTGCCGCACCGGGTGGCGAAGTTCGAGGTGCGCCGCGACGGCTACGAGACCTGGATGACGCGCAGCTACTCCGCCGCCAACGGCGAGTCCGAACTGTTCCGCGACGTCGAGGACCTGAGGTTCGACTACCACGCGGTGGCGCCGGGCATTGCCACGGTGCTTCTCGATCACGGCGCCGGCGGCAAGCGGGTCGTCATGGAAGCGTTCACCCCGGCGGGGCCGAGCGGGTGCCGGATCTTCCTCGTCTCTGGCACCGCGGCGGGCTACACCGCGCACGACCCGGCCGCGACGCTGGCCACCGAGATGGCTGTGCTGCACGAGGATCTGCCGACGTTGAACAGCCTGGACCCGCTGGAGGTGCCGTTCGAGCACGAGCAGTACGAGCTGTCGGTCGAGGCCGACCGCTATACGCTCGCGACGCGTCGCGCCTTCGTCGAGTTCATGCGCGACGCGAGCCCGGATGTCGATGCAGCCGTGGAACTTGGACGAACTCGACGGTCCGAGAGTTTGTCTGGCAACCGATTTCGGCAACTCCGGCGCGAAAGGCGATGATGTCTAACGGTGACGGAGCCCTCATCGGCGCAACACCCTCCACCGAGGTACCCCGATACGCCGGTAAGGGCACATTTGCCCGGATCGCAGACATCCATGAGGTGAGTGATTACGAAATCGCTGTGCTTGGGGTGCCTTTTGACGGTGGTACGTCCTATCGGCCGGGGGCGAGGTTCGGCCCCATGGGCGTCCGTCAGGCGGCGCGCACCCTGCGCCCCGGCTACCACGTCGAACTCGGTGTTGCGCCGCTCGAAGAGCTCCAGATCGTTGATGCCGGCGACGTAACGGTGACACCGTATGACATCTCCGAAGCATGCGCGCAGATCGAGAACCGCGTGCGGGAGGTCATCGGAGACCGACCGCGCAAGGTGGTGTCGATCGGCGGCGACCATACGATTGCACTGCCGAATCTTCGTGCATTGCACGCCACGTACGGGCCCGTCTCGCTGGTACATTTCGACGCGCACCTCGACACCTGGGACACGTATTTCAACGCCCCCGTGACGCATGGGACGATTTTCCGGAGAGCATTCGAAGAGGGCCTCCTGGTCGAGGACCACTCCATCCACATCGGCATCCGCGGCCCGATCTACGACCGGATGGACCTCGGTGATGACGCCCGGATGGGCTTTCGGATCATCCGGGCAGGCGACCTCGATGTCATGGGAATCGAGACGGCGGTAGACATCGTCCGGCGTCGAGTGGCTGATCTTCCTGTGTACCTCTCGGTCGACATCGATGTCCTCGACCCAGCGTTCGCTCCGGGCACCGGGACACCCGAGGCAGGCGGGCTGACCTCACGCGAATTGCTGCGAATGCTGCGGCAACTCACAGGTATCAACATCGTCGGCGCCGATGTCGTTGAGGTGGCCCCAGCCTACGACCACGCCGAAATCACCTGCGTGGCAGCCGCAACGGTGGTCTTCGACCTCTTGAGCCTCATCGTTGCGAATAACGCACCCGCGGATGCGCAGCCACAACAAACCGCCACCCCTCCGGAAACGTCCGAGACTGAGTCGAAGTAAGCGCTGGCTACCGTTCGGCCGCCACGCCGACCGTGGTTTGCTGGCTTGGTAACCTTCGGTTGTGCAGTGTGGAGTCGCTTGTCGGAGGCTGACTGAGCAGCCGCGGCGCAGATGTTCGTCGGGCCGGGTTGATGACCCATGAGGCCGGCACCATGCTGGCCCGGCGGCCTCGACCATTACTACTGGCTTACGGCGCTTCTCGCGGCACGGGGAGTTCAGACGACGACCTGCCGTGTGATTGCGGCGATGATTTTCTGCCTCGGCGCGATACCGCTGGCGCTCATCGGGAGTTCCGTCGGTCCTCAGGGTCCGCGGGACCGGCTGCTCGCAGTCATCGTCTTCGTGTGCTGTCTGGTAATGGCATTGATCTGGCTGAGGCGCCGGTGGCCGACCAGGGCCGAGTCGGCGCTCTGCGTTGTGGCCGGGACGCTCTGCATCGCCGTTGCATGTGCCATCACGCCGAAACCTGTCGCGGGGCTCTTAGGCGCCACCTCGTTCGCGGTACTCGCCGCTTACATCGCGTTCTTTCACACCACACGGTTATTGGTCTTCACCTGGACGGTGGCCGCAGCGACTGTAGGTGTCCTGGCGGTGCGGCTGGCAGCTATCGACGTTGCGCTCGCGGTGTGCAGCGTCGTCCTGGTCGCGCTAGTCAACATCTTCTTCGGGTTCGCCTGCCGCATGGTGATCCGGCTCGTCGGCACCGACGTCCTTCACCGCGAGATCGAGCCGCTCACCGGCCTGCTCAACCGCGACGCGTTCTACCAGATGACCGCGACGCTGCTGGGCTCCCGCAACCGTGGCGACGACCGGTACCTCGTCGTCGCCGTGGTGAACATCGACAGTTTTTCAGTGCTCGTCGACGTCGCCGACTCGAATGCCGGCAACCGGGTCCGGGTCGCCGTCGGCCAAACGCTGCGGGAAACTGTCCGGCGCGACACGAACGTCGCGCATGTTGCCGATGCTGAATTCCTGATCGCCGACACCTTCACCACAGCCGACGCGTCTCCCCTCGTCGAGCGAGTCCGCGGCGCAATCACAACGACACCGTTCGGCCTGACTGCGAGTATCGGGGTGGTGAGTACACCGCTGCGCCCCCTGGCGCACCACCCGCCACACGACGTGCTCGACGAGGTACTCACCATCGCCACCACGGCGATGTATGAAGCGCGAAAAGCAGGGGGCAATCAGGCCCGCTACGTCGTGGCTCCCGCTCTCACCGTTGTCGACGATCCCGACATCGCAGACTCCTCCGATGAGGATCCGGGGTGATCAGGCCGGTTGTGCGCGAATATCGGCCGCGGCGGGATCAGGCGGCGTCCGCGGATGCGGCGTCAGATGATTGTTCATCGCCTGATGGGCCGGCGGTTGTCGACGGGCCGGCGGTTGTCCCCTTGGTATCCCCACCTCCGGGGACGGCCTTCACTGACGGCTCGGTGACAGCGCCGGTGAACGACCGCGCGAGGTCGATGACCCGGTGCAGCTCCGACCCGATGGGGCCCCGGACCTTCGGCCGGTCGGACTTTGTCGACGGCGTAACCGTCGACTCTGTCTCGACTTCGGTGGGTGTCGACTTCGCGGCGTCGCCTGTCCCGTCTTTGGCTACTTCTGGCGGCTGTGTTGTCCGCGACTCGGCCGCGGGTGCCTTGCGATTCGAGTCCAATGCGCTCGCCGGTGTGGTGACTGGCGCGTCCGATTCGGTTGCGGGCGTTGCGGTCTGCGGCACATCGACGGCCGTCACGGCGGCCGGAGTCGACGACCGCGCAGCACTGCTCAGCGTCGTCGTGGTGACCACGGGCGTCGGAGTGGTGGTCGCACCGGGGCCTCCCAGCGCATCATGCACACCTAGGGCCGCCGCTGTGGCCAGGTCGGCGGCGAGCGTGACCGGGTTGATCGTCGGGATCAGCCGGAAGGGCGCCGGTTGGCCGGGGCTGAGGTTACGGTCGTAGCCGGTGTCGATCAGGACCCGCAGCACAGGCGAGACCAGGTTGACGATCGGTGTCACCAGCGCGGTGGTGCCGGTGGCCGCCGCAAGGTCAAGGAAGGGCCGAACTATCGGCAGAGTCCGCGTGGGGATCGTTATGTACGTGGTATCCCCGTACGTCGTCCGGTTGTTCTGGTCCGCGATCGCCGCCGCCAATTGCTCCGGCGTGTAGTCATCGGGCAACTCACCAACGTCGCTGTTGGCGTTGGGAGCCAGGTACGTTCCGTGCACGTACCAGAACCCGGCGATGGCATTCAGGTCGGCGAGAACGTTGATCGGATAGAGCGGGAAATCGGCGACGCCGTCGTACTCGAACGCGATGTCGGTGGTGGCGATACCGGTGTCGGTGGGTGTCGGGTTCCCGAACGTCACGTCCACGATCGGAACGTGACCCAAGAGGGCAAGCCGCTCGAAGAGCCCACCGTTCGGGCGGTTCGTGTTGCCGATCAGAACGATCGACAGCTGATCCTTCACGGGCTGATCGAGGCCGGCCAGGTTGCGCTTCTCAGTGCTGACCACGTTGGCGCCCTGGGAGTAGCCGAAAAGGATGATGGGCGTGTTGGGGTTGTGTTGACCCAACGCGTTGAGCAGCGCGGCGTTCAGGTTTGTCACGCCCTCGCCCGCCGAGACATCGAACTTCTGACCAGTGAGTCCGCCCCAGCCGGGCAACGGTATCGGCCAGAACTGTGCGGGGTAGTTAATGCCGACAAGATTGCAGTCGGCGGCTGTGCACGACGAATTGAACGGGCCGATGTAGTAGTCCCGGGCGTTTTCCCGGTACCCTGCAACGATATTGGCGTTCGGTGTGCCGGTGCCCGGAACGATCAGCGCAGTCGCCGCCAGCGCGACGGCGAGCGTAAACGTCGACGCCAGGGCCACCAGCGTGGCGGTCAACAGCGCCAGGATGGTACCGGCTGCTGATCGGGTTATGGCTCGCATCTGCTGACCCTCTCCACTCCACCGAATCCGATGTCGGCGTCCCGCGGGATCGTCGCACCGCGGCGCGTTCCGGGGAGTGCAATTCGCGAAATTGTTGCGAACGCAACTTAAAGCTGGGTTGTCATGTCAGCGGGTCGTTTTGGCGCACCCCGCGGTAGATGCCCCACCGAACGATCCACGGCTGCAGCAGATGGTCGATCGACCATGAGGGGAAGCGGAAAGCCCGGCCCGTGGGCGCGAAGACCTCCAGCCCGTCAGGTTGCACACCGAGCACGGAACCCCACCGCTGGTTGGGTGCGCGGTAGGCGCGCAGAGGTCGATCTGCGAACTCGGCGCGGACATTTCGAGCAAGAAGCCGGTCCGCTCTGTTACGGGCCGAGGTGCGAAGCGGATCGGTCGCCGCGACGTCTCCGACGGCGAATACCCCGGGCTGATGGGGAACCCGGAGGTCGGGTGTCACGCGCACGAAGCCGTGATCGTCGAGCACTTCCGCCGGTAGCCAGTCAGTGTTTGGCCGCACCCGTCCTATCGTCCAGAGCACGGCATCGGCGGACGCCGGCGGCTGTCCGGTGCTCCACCGGACCGGTTCGCTGGTGAGCTGATCGCACCCGAAGCCATCGGGCACCAGAGCGCGGTGCCCCGGGTGGAGTACCACGCCGCCATCGGCCAGCCGGCGCCGTACCTTGCCCCAGGTCCGGGGGTGGTGCTGGACAAGAGCTCGCTCCCCGGGGAAGTACAGATCAACCCTCTTGGCCGGCCACGTTGTCGCCAGGTTGGCGGCGCTGCTCACCGCAGCGGCACCCCCGCCGACGACGATCACCGACCGGGCAGCTGCCAACCGGTCGTGCGCAGCGCGGAGCTCTGCGTCAACCTCGGCGGCGGACTGTAAGGCGGGTTGGCGCCAGAAGCCGTTGGCGACCCCTGTCGAGATGACAAGCGCGTCGTAAGGCTCAGCCCGTAACGACCCGTCGTCACACTGGACCGAGACGGTTCGTGCGGCAAGGTCGACCCCGGTCAGCGTGCCGTGGACGGTTCGCACTCGGTCAAGGCCACGGAACCTGTCGAAAGGGATCCAGTAGTCACGGGCCCAGTCGGAAGGGCGGCTGATCCGCACGCCGAGTTCTTGGCCGCTCACCAACCCGGGCTTGGCCGAGATTCCGACAACGTCGGCGTGACGGGACAGTCGGATCGCCGTCAGGACGCCGCTGTCGCCCAGTCCCGCGATGACGACGCGTTTGCGGCTCACACCGCCGCCTTTCCCGGTCGTCTTCGAGATGGCCTGGGAAGGAAGCGCGGTACCCGGTCAATCACCTCGTGGTAGCCCGGTCGGCGTTGCAGACTGCGCTGTTCCATCATCGGAATGCTTGCGCCGAGGAACATGCCCAGCATCGCCAGAGCCCCCAGCATCAGCCACCACGCGTCTGAGGGCGACGCCGCAACGCCGAACAAGGCCAGGGCCAGCCAGAAACTGAACTCCCCGAAGTAGTTCGCATGGCGCGACCAACTCCACAGTCCGCGATCCATCACCTCGCGGCACGTTCCTTGACCATCGGATAGCGCCAGTCCTCGTGAGGGAGACCGGGAAATCCGTAGACCCAGTTAGCGGTCAGGCGTACGGACCACAGCACAATCACCACAGCGGTCAACCAGCAGCGCACCTGGTCGACACCGGAGCCGCCCTCAAGCCACCAATAGAACATCACCAGCGGCGGGACCACGCCCCAGTAGGCGTCGTAGAAACTGGGGTGGACACGGCTGAAAACAAAGATCACCAGGGTGCCCAGCACGTCGGCGATCAAGGTGTCGAGCCACAATCGGTCGGTTGTCGGACCCCACACTAGCCAGATGGCGGCCACACCGACCGCGGCGCCGTACGCTGCGCCGACGAGCGACAACGACCGGGCCTTACGCATCGTCTTAGTCACCGACCAGGCACCGGCCTGTCGCTGGTTGGATTCGGGTCTCGCGCCGTGTCGCTGCGCTGAGAGCTGCCGAGTGAACCACAGCGATCAGACCGGGTTTGGTTCGGCCATAACACTTTTCCGCGATCTGGCGCAGGTGCAGTCGATGACGCGGGAACCCATGCAGACCTCCTGGCGCGACACGCCGGAGTGCCGATGACACCTGGCTGTGGCGGGCAAAAATGTAACACGTTCCTCCCGCGCACCGAGAGCTGCTTCCGAGCTACGCCGTACCCTGTCGGACGTGACCGACCTCCATCCCAGCATCGCCGTCCTCGCCCCTCTGCTGGGCACCTGGGCAGGTCAAGGCGCCGGCGAGTACCCGACGATTCAGTCGTTCGGCTACGTCGAGGAAGTCACGTTCGGTCATGTCGGCAAGCCGTTCCTTACCTACGGTCAGCGGACGAGGGCCAGCGATGATGCCCGTCCGTTGCACGCGGAGACCGGATACATCCGGGTGCCCTCGCCGGGCCGGGTCGAATTCGTTCTGGCGCATCCGACCGGCATCACCGAGATCCAGGAGGGCACCTTGTCGGTTAGCGGCGCCGTGGTCGAGATGGAGCTCAACGCGACGACGATCGGCCGCACCGCATCCGCCAAAGATGTGACGGCACTGAGCCGCTCGATTCGCATCGATGGTAGCGAACTGACCTACACCCTACGAATGGGCGCGGTCGGCCAGCCCTTGCAACACCATCTGGCGGCGACTTTGCGCAGGAAGCAGGCATGACCGAAGACGGCAGAATTCGCGTCCCGGCCGACCTGGATGCCGTGACGGCGGTTGGAGAGGAAGACCACTCCGAGATCGACCCGAGATCCGTCGAGCGGATCTGGGAGGCCGCGCGACACTGGTATCAGGCGGGGATGCACCCCGCGATCCAGTTGTGCCTGCGACACAACGGGAGGGTTGTGCTCAACCGCGCCATCGGGCACGGCTGGGGTAATGCTCCCGCCGATCCGCCTGACGCCGAGAAGGTCGCGGTCACGACGGACACGCCGTTGTGCGCGTACTCGGCGGCGAAGGCGATCACGACGACCGTTGTCCACATGCTTGTCGAACGTGGATACTTCTCGCTCGACGATCGCGTCTGCGACTACCTGCCCAGCTACACCAGTCACGGCAAGGACCGCACCACGATCCGGCACGTGATGACCCACAGCGCGGGTGTCCCGTTTGCCACCGGGCCCAAACCGGACCTCAAACGCATGAATGACAGCGAGTACGCCCGCGAGATGCTCGGTAATCTGAAGCCGCTCTATCGGCCGGGACTCGTGCACATCTACCACGCGCTGACCTGGGGTCCGCTGGTCCGAGAGATCGTTTCCGCCGCCACCGGCACGGACATTCGCGACATCCTTGCGAGCGAGATCCTCGACCCGCTGGGCTTTCGATGGACGAACTACGGCGTCGCGGAAAAGGATGTCCCACTGGTCGCCCCGAGTCACGCCACCGGTAAGCCCTTGCCTGCGCCGATCGCGGCAGCCTTTCGCATCGCGGTCGGTGGGACGCTGCACCAGATGATCCCGTTCACGAATACCCCCAAATTCCTCACCAGCGTGGTGCCGTCGTCCAGTACGGTCTCGACCGCAAACGAACTGTCTCGCTTCGCCGAACTGCTGCGCCGCGGCGGTGAACTCGACGGTGTCCGAGTGATGCGACCGGACACGCTGCACGCCGCGGTGACCGAAAGTCGACGGCTGCGGCCAGATGTCGCAATGGGACTTGGTCCCCTTCGCTGGGGCACCGGGTACATGCTGGGTTCGAAGCGGTTCGGACCGTTCGGCCGCAATGCGCCTGCCGCGTTTGGTCATACCGGACTGGTCGACATCGCCGTCTGGGCCGACCCCGAGCGCGCGCTCTCTGCGGGGATCATCAGCAGCGGCAAACCCGGTGGGCATCGCGAGGCCAAACGTTATCCCGCTCTCCTGGACCGCATCACCGCTGAGATCCCTTGCGTCAGCGCCGGATGAGGGACAAAGCGAAGTTATGAAAGCGTGAGCTCCGTCTGCTTCGGCATCGCGGTGAGTGGCAATATCCGAGTGCCGCAAACCGTTCCCTGAGCTGGGCCAGTTCGGCGCGGGCGTGCCGCTCGACTAGCAGAGGCACAAAGTCCCGTATCCGGCTGTGCTCAAATCGCGCCCGTGCGCTCTGAACGGCACGGGCGATCTCGTCGAGGGGCAGATCCGGATATTTGCTGGTCAGGCGCGCTCGGCGTCGGCGACCAAGAGCTGTTCGCTCATCTCGGCCATCCCGAAAGCTTGCGGCCGCCAACGCCGAGCGTCAACCGGTAGCTCACATTCCAGCCACTTGCGCATTCAACAGGCGCACATTGAGGATTGCTGAGAGGATCCGAAGATGGTCGACAACGCGGGGCCGGCGCAGGCACGGTCACTGCTGGGAGCGCTGCACGAACAGGTCGCCGAGATTTCAGAAAAGCTCGAAACGGCGGAGCGGCGTGACGGCCGTCCGTCGATTCGTGGTGCCGCCCACGATCGCCGCCACGCTGCCAGCCTGCGGCGAGACTTGTACGAAGCGCACCGGCTCATCGACGGCCTACATCGCAGCTTCCCCGAAGCTCTTGACGATCCGCAGCTGCGCACAGCGGGAAATCTGACGAGTCACTGACTCACCCGCTGCCTCGGCTGGGCGGTATACGTCGCCCGCCCACGTCGCATCACATGAAAAACTGTGTGCTGTCAATATCATCCCGGCAGACTGGTCGGGCGAGGCGCGGGCGATATCCTCCATCGCGTCGAGGACATCGGGTCTAGAGCTTGTCCGACGCCTTGGGCGCGTGGTGTATCAACCAGGCAGGTCCAGGCCGCCCTGGGCCTGATAGCCGTCGGGGCTTATCGGGGCCCCCAGCACGTATGGGACGTGGGGATCGGCGCCATAGGGCACGAGGGGATCGGTATTGGCGCTGGCGACTGGCGCGAGAGCAATCGCTCCGCCGATCGCGGCTGCGGCTAACCACGGCGCGATGAACTTGATCGTTGTCTTCATGGTGTTTTCCTGTTTGCTGGGTCGCGGTATTTGACTATGCCCAATTATTGCGCCCCAGCAAACCGGTGTCGTCACCGCTGACACCCCATTTGACCCACCCGCTAGTTGGAAACTTCGCTTTCCAGCAAGCCGGTGTCGCCCCCCCACCAGCACCCATTTGACCCTGCCGCTAGGTGGAATTTGCCCGGTCGCCCCTGCGGTAGCGGGGTCTGAGAAGCGCCGGGAATGATCTACGGCGCCGCCGGCGGGTATTGCCCGTAGGTGCCGCGCTCGTCACCCCGTATGACCCACTGGTGTTGCCATCCGCGCCGGCTCGGAAGCCGGCTCGGTGTTGGGCTTCACGGGCGATCGCCGCGTCCTGCCGGTGGCACACATTCACCAGAAACCAACTCAGCCCAACGATGGCCGCGAGATCGCGGCGCCGGCTGCGATCCACCAGATGAAGTGCAGCAATACGGCGACGATGAGCAGGGTCGCCGGGAAATGCCACGCAAGCCGTTTCAGGTAGCGAGATGAGGCCTCGCCACCGACGGTTTCACTCGTCTGAATGCGACTACGGCTGCAGCTTGCTCGACGGGCCGGCCTTGGGCGCGTGGTATATCAACCAGGCAGCTCCATGCCGGGGTAGTACGGGACGTAGGGATCGGCTCCCGGGGTGTTCGGCACCAGAGGATCTTCTCCACTCCCAAACGGCGTCTGCACCGGCGTGGCCGACGGGGCCGGATTTGCGACGACCTTGCCCTGCGGGACTGGCGTGGAGGCGGGAGCGGCGCTGGCGAGGGGCGCGAGGGCAATCGCTCCACCGATCGCGGCTGCGGCTAACCACGGCGCGATGAACTTGATCGTTGTCTTCATGGTGTTTTCCTGTTTTGCTGGGTCCCGGTATTTGGCTATGCCCAACCATCATTGCGCCCCAGCAAACCGGTGTCACCACCGCTGACACCCATTCGACCCTGCCGCTAACTGGAATCCGCCTTCCGGCCCATCCGCTCCCGAACCATCCGTACGCGACATTGCTGCGGGATGTCGGCGACGTCGCCGCGCCGGTACACGTTGCCGTTGTGGACAGCGTTAATCCCCGGCACACAATGACTTTCACTTGGGATCCAGCTCGTAAAGCCGATCATTCTCGTCGAGGAATTGACCCTGCGCTTCCCCGATGCGGGAGTCATTCACATGCGGGTGGTGGCGACCGTCGGGGACGCCTCAGGCGACGTCGACGATGACACGTTGGTGCGAGACAGTCCGCTGGGGCTGGCTCTGGCTGGGCACCAGCCAGGGGACACGGTGACGTTTGAGAGGCCCCAGGGGCATAACAGGTAGAGCTGCTCGCCGTGAACTATCACAAATAGCCTTTCGCGAACGGCCCAGATGGGGCATTCCTTCGTGCCGGCTCAATCGCCGAGCCGTTCGGGGCACTGGGAGTCGACTAACAGCAGTGACTCTGCCAGCCGCTGGCTCGCAGGTGCTTGATGGCATCGGTCTTCTGCGGAGGTTCAGAGTCACGGACGAACGGCGGCTTCACTTTTGGCCAAGACCCGCGCGACCCCGTCGTATTAGAGTCACGTGTCCTGCAGGAATTCGTGCTGACGCTCGCTGAGTCCCTTCCTCGAAATGCGGAAGTACAGTGCTCGTCGCGTCCCCCAGTTGAGGTCATCCTCGAACGTCTGCGCACCCGTACTACAAACGAGTTCGGCAAGAGTCCTCTACAGCGGGAGCGGATTTTGCGCGACATCGTGGAGACCGAGCCACTGCTGCGTAGCGCGGCCACGCATGAAATCGATACCTCGCAACCACTGCCGAAAATCGTTGACTCCCTTATCAGGATCGCGCACGATTAGTTGAGCGTACGGAACATCGAATCTGCCGAGACAGGGTGAGTACCGGCCAGCCCCCCGCCAGTTCCTGATTGGTTAGTCGAGAATGGCGAAGCGGTCGAGGGCGTTGATGACGTGATCCCCGGGGTGGTAGCGTCCGGTCGGGCGCGCAGGACCGCCCGACGTCCGCTCGAAGAGGCTCAGCCTCCCTGCTGGTGACCTTGATCGTGACCGACCTCTTCTCAGCCCGACCTCGCGGACGCCGGGCGCATGAGAGGAGGCCGTCATGGCCAGCACGTTGCCCAACAACCCCTCGCTCGACTGGCTCCGCGACGACGCCCGGAGCCTCCAGCGCGGGATCACCGCCACGGATCGCCAGGCGCTGGAGATGGTCCGCCGACACCACCCGCGACCTGACGTCGCCCTGGCCGGTGCCCCGGACCGGTTCGCGCTGCACGACGCACAGCTGACCGTGGCCCGCGGCTACGGCTTCACCGGCTGGCCCGCGCTCGTGCACTACCTTGAGATCGCCGCCGACTTCAGCGTCGACCCGAGCGGGATCGACGAGGACGCGCTCGAGCCGGCCGACCGCTTCTGCACCTTGTCGTCGTTGCGCTACGACGACACCGACGCCCCGCCACGACGACAGGCCGCGGCTGAGCTGCTCGACGCGGATCGGGGGCTGGTCGAGCGGCACGTGTGGGCCGCCGCGTCGGCCGCCGACCCGGTCGCGCTGGCCCGCCACCTCGCCGCCCGACCCGGCCTGGCGACGGCCGCTGGCGGACCTTTCGGCTGGGTCCCGTTGATGTACCTGTGCTATGCACGGGCCCCGCTCGACCGCAGCCAGGACGAGGTGCTCGCGGCGGCCACGCTGCTGCTCGACGCCGGCGCCGACCCGGACGCGGGGTACCTGTGGTGCGGGATGTCGACGCCGTTCACCGTGCTGACCGGGGTGTTCGGCGAGGGTGAGCAGGGACCGCGCCGCCAACCCCGGCACCCGTTCGCGCCCGCGCTGGCCACGCTGCTGCTGCAGCGCGGCGCGCACCCGGTCGACCAGCAGGCGCTCTACAACCGGATGTTCCGCCCCGACGACTCGCACCTGGAGCTGCTGTTCGCGCACGGCCTGGCCGACGCCGGTCCGAGCCCGTGGGAACGCCGGCTGGGTCAGGCGATGGAGACCCGCGAGCAGATGTGGCAACGCCAGATCGCCTGGGCCGCCGAGCACGCGTTCGCCGACCGGCTCGACCTGCTCGCCCGCCACGGTGTCGACGTCTCCGGGGTCGAGCTCGTCGTGCCGTCCTTCCCCGACGACCCGAACACCCGCGACGAGCAAGGCGCCACACCGCTGCACGAGGCGGCCTGGGACGGTGACCTCGAACTGATCCAGCGGCTACTCGACGCAGGAGCCGACCCGACGATCACCGACTCGCGCTTCGGGTCGACGCCGCTGGGGTGGGCCGAGCACGCCTCTCAGACCGAGGCCGCCGACTTGCTCCGACCGCACACCCCCGACTGACCGATTAGCCGACCGGGCAGCCGACCGGTGCGAGTGGAAGCCGCTAGACGTCGGGTTACGCTCGTAGCACGCGCCACAGACCGGGCCCGGCGAACCGCCCCCGGTCCCCGACAGGCGCCACCGCTCCACCTCTCCCCTTGCCTAGAGACGAACGAATACGGCGGGTTACCAGTCACTTACTGCATATTCGTTATCCGCTTGTACGCCAGGATATTTCGCTTCTGCAATCGTCGCCGAAAACTTAGGAGGTGGCCCAGTCGCGGTGCAGGGCAGCGTCTTCCCGCCGAGTGTTGTCGTGCCCATCAGCGATCGCCGTTGACTATGGCGTAGAGCAGAGAGTCGCGCCAGGCCCCTCGGACCAACACAGGACATCTTCCACGCCGTCTTCGCCGACGACCTGCCACGTGTCACCCGACTATGCGAGCAGGCGTTGGCCCAACCCGACCCGGACACCGGCCTCGACGTGTTGGTCGACCATCTCATCGACGAAATCGCCGACCCACTCGCACCAGGTCTCGCGTCGGCCGCCTCCCTGCAAGCAAACCGTGACCCCGACTTCGCCCGTCTGCTGACCACCGTCGACGAAGAGATCCTTCGAACCATCACAACGATTCTGCGACGCGTGGAAGCCAAGCCCGAGCGAACGCTGGCGTTCCCTGCTCGATCAACAGCCCGCTGGATCCAGAACCTGATCGACGCGAGTCATCTCGGCATCATCGGCGGTCCGCGAGCGCGGAACGCCAGGAGCTTCGCCGGGTCGTCGCGTGGCTCGTCGGCCGGGGCTGATCGACGCCATCGGCACGGCCGGGCTGGATTCATTCGAGCTGTGCCGCCACTGCGCGCCACCCTGTGGTGACGGTTCAGTCCGAGACGGATGCCTCGAAACGAGGGGAGGTTGCCGTGGCGGCGTCGGCTGCCGTTGAGATTGTTATTGCGTCGGTGCTACCCCGCGCAGGACCGTATGGGCCGCCCAAAGCGGACTTTCTATACCAAAGGGCTGCAACAACTCTGGCTGTTTGGTGAGGCGCGAAGCTGGCTGAATCTGTAGCACGCCGTCGTCGCGGGTCCACCAATACGCTCCATCCCAAGTGCCCTCCGCGGGGTGGTGTGGGGCCCGCTGAACCTTGGTGTCGGCGGGCTTGACCCAACACAGCAGGCCGGTGCACGCCGGAGCGGCAGCAGCCGGCGTCCACTCCGGCAATGTCGATGCCCGCCTCGACAACGATGTTGTCGGTTGCCACTCTCGATGGCGGATTGTCATATGAGATGGCGGATGATGGCGGATCCGGCCATCTGCATGGCAAAGGCACTGCAATCACGCATCGACGGAACGTGCGGGTTACGCCGAAGCACGCGTCAGAGCCGGACAGCGTCGATCGCCCGATAGATACGCTGCTCGCTGACCGGCCGGGCGGTGCCGAGCTGCTGGGCCCACAGGCTCACCCGCAGCTCCTCGATCATTCGCGCGATGTCGCGGATGTCGGCAGCGGCCGCGCGACCGGGCGGCAGGGCATGGAGGAGTTCGTCGTAGGCGTCCTGCACGGCGTGCATCCGCAGCATCAGCCCGCGGTCGGCCTCGACTCCGCGGGGCAGCCGGTCGAGGCGCCGGCCGGCAGCGGTGACATAGCGGGTGAGGTCCGCCAGATGCGCGGCTCCGGTGGCGGTGACGAAGCGGGTGGGCAAGAGCCTGCGGAGTTGTGCGCGAACGTCGGCGATCGCCCCGGCCTGTGCGGGTAGCGGCGTGGCGGGCAATGCGAGTTCCACGTCATGGGCGGCGGCGAGCACCTTTTGGACGCGGCCGACGACGTCGAGCGTGGCCGGCACCAGGGCGCCGGCCACCCGGTCCCGCAGCGCGGCGAATTCGGCCCGGGTCCACGCCGACCCAGGCACCAAAGCGTCCACCGCGGCGTCGGCGGAGTCGTCGATCAGCGCCGGCAGGGAGCCGTCCGGGTTGGTGCCGAGCACCAGGCGGGTGCGGACATCCAGCGCCCGTTCGACCGCCTTGATCGGCGACGGCACTGACAGCCGCAGCAACCGGCGGGTGCCGGGCCACATCGCGGCGTCCTGCTCGGCCTGCGTCGCGAACACGCGCACGTCCACCGCGGTGCCCGCATCGACCAGCGCCGGGAAGCCGCGCACGGTGTGGCCACCACTCGCGCCCTCGACAGTGCGCGGCAGCTCGTCCAGGTCGTCGGGCCACGACCGCAGTCCGATCCGTTCCAGCTCGCCGGCGACCGCCTCGGCGACGGCCTGCCGAGCCGGCGCGGCGAGCTGCTGCTGCAGCGTCTCGAGGTCCTTGCCGCGGGCCACCTCGGTGCCGTCGGCGGACTCGACGGCGAACGTCAGGCGCAGGTGCGAGGGGAGCTTGTCGAGGTCGAAGGCGTCGATGGGTACGAGCACGCCGGTGCGCCGCTGCAACTCGCGCTGCACGGCCTCCAGTAACGGTTCCTGTCCGGGTTCGAGTGTGGCGAGCAGGGCGCGGGCGGTATCCGGCGCGGGAACAAAGTTGCGGCGCAGGTCCTTTGGGAGCGAGCGGATCAGCGCGGTGACCAGCTCCTCGCGCAGTGCGGGGACCTGCCAGGCGAACTCGTCGCCACCCAGGCGCGCCAGCACGTCGACCGGCACGTGCACGGTGACGCCGTCGTCCTCGGCGCCCGGCTCGAAGCGGTAGGTGACGGGCAGGGACAAGTCACCCGCCTGCCAGGTGTCCGGCTGATTGGCATCGGCGTCGTCCGTACGCAGCAGGTCGTCGCGGGTGAATGTGAGCAGGTCCGGCGTGCGGTGCCGCCGCTTCTTCCACCACGCGTCGAAGTGCCGCGCCGAGACGGCCTCGGCGGGGACGCGGGCGTCGTAGAAGGCGTAGATCTCGTCGTCGCCGACGAGCAGATCGCGGCGGCGGGCCCGCTCCTCGATCTCGGCGAGCTCCTCGAGCAGCCGCGCGTTGTCGCGGAAGAAGTGGTGGCGGGTCTGCCAGTCGCCGTCGACGAGCGCGTGCCTGATGAACAACTCGCGGGCGAGGACGGGGTCGATCTGCGCATACCCGACGCGACGGCGCGGCACGAGCGGCAGCCCGTAGAGCGTCACCCGCTCGTAGGCCATGACCGCTCCGCGCTGGGCATCCCAGTGCGGCTCGCTGTAGGAGCGCTGCACCAGGTCGCCGGCGATGCGCTCGACGGTCTCCGGTTCGATGCGCGCCGCGATCCGTCCGTACAGCCGGCTGGTCTCGACGAGTTCTGCGACGACGATCCAGCGCGGCGGGCGCTTGGTGAGAACCGAGCCTGGAGCGAGGACGAACCGCGAGTTACGCGCGCCGGCATACTCCCGCGAATCCCCCTCCCGCAGGCCGATGTGCGACAGCAGCCCGGCGAGCAGCGCGGCGTGCACGCGCGCCGGGTCGGCAGGCTCGTCGGACTCGCCGATGCCCAGGTCACGGGCGATGCTGCGCAGCTGCCCATGGAGATCCTGCCACTCGCGGATGCGCAGGTAGTGCAGGAACTCCTCGCGGCACATCCGCCGGAACGAATTGCCCGACCGTTCCTTTCGCTGCTCACCCAGGTAGCGCCAGAGGTTCAGGTAGGACATGAAATCGGAGTGTTCGTCGGCGAAGCGGGCATGCTTCTGCCGCGCGGCCTCCTCCCGGTCTGCCGGCCGCTCCCGCGGGTCCGGGATGGACAGCGCCGCGGCGAGCACGAGCACCTCGCGTACGCAGCCTTCGGCGTCGGCAGCCAGGATCATCCGACCGATGCGCGGGTCCAGGGGCAGCTTCGCGAGACGACGGCCCAGATCGGTGATCGCGCCCTGCTGGTCGAAGGCGCCGAGCTCCTGCAGCAGCTGCACGCCATCGCGGATGCTGCGCCGGTCCGGCGGGTCGAGGAACGGGAACTCCTCCACCTCCCCGAGCTGCAGCGCCGCCATCTGCAGGATCACTGAGGCGAGGTTCGTCCGCAGGATCTCGGGGTCGGTGTAGCGCGGCCGCGACGCGAAGTCCTCCTCGGAATAGAGGCGGATTGCCACGCCGGGTGCCACACGCCCCGAACGGCCGGCACGCTGCGCGGCGGAGGCCTGCGAGATGGGCTCGATCGGCAGCCGCTGCACCTTGGTGCGGCGGCTGTAGCGCGAGATGCGCGCGGTGCCGGGGTCGACGACGTAGCGGACCCCCGGCACCGTTAGCGACGTCTCGGCGACGTTGGTGGCGAGCACGACACGGCGGCCGGTATGCGGCTGGAAGACCCGCTGTTGCTCGGCGGTCGGCAACCGCGCGTAGAGCGGAAGCACCTCTGTGTTCTTAACAGCACCACGCAACGCTTCAGTGGTGTCGCGGATCTCGCGCTCGCCGGAGAGGAAGACCAGCACGTCGCCAGGCGGTTCGGCCTCCAGCTCGTGGATGGCGTCGACGATCGCCTCGGTCTGGTCCCGCGTCTCGGTGCGGACGACGTCGTGGTCGGGGTCATCCGGATCTGTGCTGCGATCGTCACGATCCGTCCGCGGTGCGGGGACTTCGAGTGGGCGGTACCGGACCTCGACCGGGTACGTCCGTCCGGACACCTCGACGATCGGCGCGCCGCCGAAGTGCGCGGCGAAGCGCTCCGGCTCGATCGTCGCCGACGTGACAATCACCTTCAGGTCGGGCCGGCGGGGCAGCAGTTCGCGCAGGTAACCGAGCAGGAAGTCGATGTTGAGACTGCGTTCGTGAGCCTCGTCGAGGATGAGCGTGTCGTAGCGCAGCAGGCGGCGGTCGCGCTGGATCTCGGCGAGCAGGATGCCGTCGGTCATCAGCTTGACCAGTGTGCGGTCGCTCGCACGGTCGTTGAAGCGGACGGCGTAGCCGACGGCGTCGCCGAGGGGTGTGTGCAGCTCGTCGGCGATGCGCTGGGCGACGGTGCGGGCGGCGAGCCGGCGCGGTTGGGTGTGGCCGATGGTGCCGCGAATGCCGCGGCCCAGTTCCAGGCAGATCTTGGGCAGCTGGGTGGTCTTGCCCGATCCCGTCTCGCCGGCGACCACGACTACCTGGTGCTGGCTGATGGCGGCGGCGATCTCCTCCCGCCGCTCGCTCACCGGCAGGTCGGGATAGGTGATCGTCGGGACGGCGGCGACGCGGGTGGCGACCAGGGCCTCAGCAGCGGTGAGCTGATCGGTGATCTGCTGGAGCGCGCCGGGATTGCTGCCGCGGCGCAGGCCGTCGAGGCGGCGGCCAAGCCGGGCGGCGTCGCGGAGCGTCAGGCCGTCGAGGCGCGCACGCAGCTCACGCAGTTCGTCGCTGGACGGTTCGGACACTCCCGCAAGGATAGGCGGCGCCCGCGGTCGAGGTTTCCGCCGCGTTTGTGGGTTCTCAGAACGTCGTTGGTGCGAGATCCTGACGCTGCGGTTCACTATGCTCAACACCCGTCGCGCGCTATTGCCGAAGCCCACCTCAGCGGCTTCACCAGCGCTGACGTGAACAGCCTTATTCCTGTTGTCTACGAGTCATTCCCGGCCGGTGCGGTGGACGGGCTGCACTGAGTGGAGGTGCGGCTACCGCTGCCTTCGACGCGTTCTCCGATCACATCCCGCCGTCGGTCGAAGGCGGGGCATGCCGCTGCCGTTGCGGCGGCATCCGTCATGGTCGATGAGCCGGTGGATCACTCGCCTGCCCAGACGGTGGGCGGCGGCTTCGGCTTCCTAACCACAGCGCGCCCGAGCTGCATAGTGTCGACGCCCAGCAGTAGGAACCTGTTGCGCAACAGACTATGTCGGCCGACGATGCCCACGTCAGCCAAAGGTTTGCCGACTGGCCCTTCGACGATTCGACTGCAGCACACCACCCATCGATGACCGCCACTTTGGTGCGGCGACGCCAGGTTCCGACATCTTCGGTCAGCATGCCACTCACCACACGTTGCGAGTCGCCTTAAGTCGGGAGCTGGGAGTCCGCTGGCGCCTTCCTGCTAATCCCCTAATCCCCTAATCGAAATTGCTGACACACCCCGAACTGCCCCGGTAAGGCAGGGGGGTCGACCCCGTGTCCCGGCCCGGGTGCTGCTCCATACCGTGGGTACAAGATCACCGCTTGAGTCCCGGCGACGAGTTCTTCGACGAAAGGCGCAGCAGATGACCCCCATGCTCGACTTCATCCTTGACCTTTTCCGCAACGAGAATGCCGCCCAGGCGTTCGTCACGGACCCGGAGGGAACGCTTGCCAACGCTGGCCTGTCCGGCGTCAGCCCAAGTGAGCTACAGTCCGTGGCCACCAGCGCGATCCCTGGGCTGGCTCTTGGCGGCGGCGATCCGATCTCGGGTCTGCAGCAAGCGGTCTCCAACCAGTTCGGCCTCACCCCGACCTCCGAGCAGAGCCTCGGCGCATCCTCGGCGTATTCGTCCTCGCCGACGTTCGTGGCGGACGCCGACCGCGGATCAATCAGCAACGCCACCATTGAACCCGGCGGTGACGGCGGTGCTTCACTGGCCGGCCTAGTTGGTGATGGCGCCGGTCTCGTTGGTGATGTTGGTGCTGTGCTGGGCGGCGGCTTCGGTGCCGGCCTCGGTGGTGGCGCTGAAGTAGGCGGACAAGCAGGTGTCGGCGCTGGCGGTGGTGTC
>JAOPWF010000284.1 GCA_025965815.1 Mycobacterium sp. | reverse complement strand
ATGGGCAAGTGCGGCGCGCGCGAGTTGAACTACGTCAGCGACGTCGACGTCATCTTCGTCACGGAGTCGGCGCCCGATACCACCGTGGCCATCGCCACCCGTGTCGCCGGCGAGATGATGCGGTTGGGCGCCGACACCTTCTTCGAGGTGGACGCGGCGCTGCGGCCCGAAGGCAAACACGGCCAGCTGGTGCGGACGCTGGAGTCGCACGTCACCTACTACCAGCGCTGGGCCAAGACGTGGGAATTCCAGGCGCTGCTCAAGGCGCGGCCCGCGGCGGGAGACGCCGAGCTCGGCAGGCAGTACATGGACGCACTGATGCCGATGGTGTGGAGCGCCTCCGAGCGCGAGGACTTCGTTCCCGAGGTACAGGCGATGCGCCGCCGAGTCGAGGAGCTGGTGCCCGCCGGGGTCCGGTCACGCGAGATCAAGCTCGGCACCGGTGGGCTGCGCGACGTCGAGTTCGCGGTGCAGCTGCTGCAGTTGGTGCACGGCCGCAACGACGAATCGCTGCATGTCACTTCGACGGTGGACGCGCTGGCCGCGCTGGGCGCGGGTGGCTATGTCGGGCGCGACGATGCCGCCAACCTGACCGCGTCATATGAGTTCCTGCGGCTGCTCGAACACCGTCTGCAGCTGCAGCGGCTCAAGCGCACCCACATGTTGCCCGCCTTCGACGACGATGAGGCGCTGCGCTGGCTGGCGCGTGCCGCGCACATCCGGCCCGACGGCCAGCACGACGCACTCGGTGTGCTGCGCGAGGAACTCAAGCGCCAGAGCGTCCGCGTGTCCCGGTTGCACGCCAAGCTCTTCTACCAGCCGCTGCTGGAGTCGATCGGTCAACCCGCCCTCGGTATTTCGCAGGGTATGACCCCCGCCGCCGCCGAACGTCAGCTCGCCGCACTGGGATACGAAGGCCCGCAGAGCGCGCTGACCCATCTGGCCGCGCTGGCGAACCAGAGCGGGCGCCGCGGCCGGGTGCAGCAGGTGCTGCTGCCCACCCTGCTCGACTGGCTCTCCGACACTCCCGACCCCGACCTCGGACTGCTGGCGTACCGGCGGGTCAGTGAGGCGTTGGCGGATCAGCGGTGGTACCTGAGCACGCTGCGGGACGAAAGCGCGGTCGCCAAGCGGCTGATGCACGTGCTTGGCACGTCGGCGTACGTGCCGGACCTGCTGATGCGCGCGCCCGAGGTGATCCAGCTCTACGCCGACGGACCGACCGGCGCCAAGCTGATGGACGCCGACCCCGACGCCGTGGCGGGGGCACTGGTCGCGGCGGCGGGGCGGCAGTCCGATCCGGTGCGGGCCATCGCCGCCGCACGGACGCTGCGCCGTCGAGAGCTGGCCCGCATCGCCTCGGCGGACCTGCTCGGGCTGCTGGAGGTCACCGACGTCACCAAGGCGCTGACATCGGTGTGGGCCGCGGTGCTGCAGGCGGCTCTGGAGGCGGTCACCCGGGCCAACACCCCGGCGGACGGCCAGGTCCGTGCGCGCATCGCCGTCATCGGCATGGGCCGGCTCGGCGGCGGCGAACTGGGATACGGCTCCGACGCCGACGTGATGTTCGTCTGTGAACCCGCCGAGGGCGTCGACGAATCAGCAGCCGTGAAATGGTCGGTCACCATCGCCGAGCAGGTGCGGGCGCTGCTGGGGACGCCGAGCGCGGACCCGCCGCTGGAGGTCGACACCAACCTGCGTCCCGAGGGTCGCAGCGGTCCGTTGGTGCGCACGCTGGCCTCGTATCAGACCTACTATGCGCAGTGGGCGCAGCCGTGGGAGATTCAAGCGCTGCTACGCGCCCACCGGATCGCCGGTGACGAAGACCTCGGCGAGCGATTCCTGTTGATGGCGGACAAGACTCGCTATCCGGAGGGTGGTGTGTCGGCCGAAGCCGTCCAGGAGATCCGGCGGATCAAGGCGCGGGTGGACTCCGAGCGACTGCCGCGCGGCGCCGACCCCAACACGCACACCAAGCTGGGCCGCGGCGGACTGGCCGACGTCGAGTGGACGGTTCAGTTGCTCCAGCTCAGGTACGCGCACAAGATCCCTGCGCTGCACAACAGCTCGACGCTGCACACCCTGGACGCCATCGGTGCGGCGGAGTTGATCGCCGAGGGTGACGTCGAGCTGCTGCGGCAGGCATGGCTGACCGCCACCCGGGCACGCAACGCCCTGGTCCTAGTGCGCGGCAAGCCATCCGACCAGCTGCCCGGTCCCGGCAGGCAACTCAACGCTGTCGCGGTCGCGGCGGGCTGGGACAGCGACGACGGCGGTGAATTTCTGGACAACTACCTGCGAGTGACCCGGCGGGCGAAGACCGTGGTCCGCAAGGTCTTCGGCGGCTAGGAGCCATACGGGTGAACCTGAAGTTCTACATCAGCAGCGCATTCCTCGATACCACCGAGATCGTCGAAATTGCCAGAGCCGCCGACGATCTGGGCTATGACGGGATGGCAATCCCGGACCATGTCGTCAACCTCGAGACACTGGCCACGCCGTATCCCTATACCAAGGACGGAGAGCGGCGGTGGCAGCCGTTCACCGACTGGCCCGATCCGTGGGTACTGGTGGGTGCGCTCGCGCAGGTCACCGAGCGGCTGCGGTTCGTCACGACGGTGTACATCCCCGCCATGCGGGACCCCTACTCGGCCGCCAAAGCCATCGGCACGGCCTCCGCGCTCGCCCAAGGTCGCGTCGAGCTCGGAGTGGGAGTCGGCTGGTGCGAGGAGGAGTTCGAGCTGATGGGCGAGCAGTTCGCCCGCCGGGGTAAGCGCACCGACGAGATGCTCGAGTTGATGCGCGAGCTCTGGAAACCGGGGTGGACCGAGTTCGACGGCGAGTTCTACCGGACTCCGCGACTGGAGATGTCCCCGACGCCGCCGCGGATACCGATCTTCGTCGGCGGCCTCAGCGATATCGCGCTGCGGCGCGCCGCCCGCAACGACGGCTGGATCGGCGATCTGATCAGGACCGACAGCGCGATCGCGGCGGCCGGGAAGATCCGCGCCCTGCGTGCCGAAAGCGGCTTGTCCATGGACGATTTCACCATCCTCACGCCGTTGACCGATGCGTTCTCGATTCCCGACTACGAACGCGCCGAGGCGGCCGGCATCACCGGCATCCTGACCATGCCCTGGATGTTCTACACCGGAGCGGACGCGACGCCGGCCGAGAAGGTCGACGGCATGAAGCGCTTCCGCAAAGACCTCGCGCTGGACGGGTAGCCCGGCGGCTTACACCGCGCCGCTGGGGGTTCCACGCGTCGGCGATGGCGCCTGGGTCGGCATCGTCTGAGGATAGGGCACCCGATACGGGATGCCCAGGTTCACCGAGCCCAGCGCTGCGTTGGGCGCGCACAGGGGCAGCTTGGGCAGCGCCGTCAGGACCGGGTTGCCCCAGTCCGGCCGGGACCGATCGGGAGCCGCCGCGAAGTTGAACGCGGACGTCATGTCACCGGTGACGCTGTCCCGCCAGGCGGTCAGATTCGGCACCGGCACGTTGAACCGCTTGCCGATCAACTGCAGCTGCGAGGTGTGGTCGAACACCTCATGGGCCACCAGACCGCCGCGGCTGTAGGGGGAGATGACGAATGCCGGTACGCGGTAACCCAGGCCGATCGGGCCGCGCACACCCCCCGATCCGGTCACGTT
>JAOPWF010000252.1 GCA_025965815.1 Mycobacterium sp. | reverse complement strand
CGCGTGTGGTGGCCGAGGCTCTTCGGGCCGCGGTGGTCGCGCTGGCCGTCGCGGGCGCAGATGAGCACGTCAGCGTGCTCGCAGGCAGCGACGACCTCGTGCTCGATCCGCCCCTGCCGGACGTCGGTGGCGCAAGGCGTCCCCAGCCGGGCGGCGGCGTCCTCGAGCAATGCCTGCTCGGCGGGTCCGACCAGCGCGGAGACGTCCGGTGCGTGTTTGTGCCGGGAGAGCAGCCCGCTGTACGCGCCTTGCATGGCTTCGGCGACCGCCGGGTCGACGACGTGCAGCAGCGTCACTTCGGCTTCGGTGACCAGCCGGGCGGCGTCGATGCATGCCTGCCAGGTGCCCTCGGCGATCCAGACCACGACCTTCGTCATGGCGAACGAGTCTAGTGGCGGACTTCGCCGCCGGCACCACGATCAAGGGCGCGTTCAGACCATCTTGTTGGTCTCCTCGACGAGGGCGGAGTGAAGTCCGGCAGAGGTCTCCCGCATGTATTCCTCGCGGGCCTTCGCGGCTTTCTCATAGCCGTCGGCCTGGAGCGCTTCGCGCATCTTCTCCTCGGAATCGAAACTGATCTGGACGATCGCGTCGATCGGGTCCTCCGCGCCGTCGGTGGCCAGGTCCGACAGGAAGTACTGGACATACGACCTGGTCTGCGGCATCTCCTGGTAGGTCCGGCCGTAGATGTTCTTCATGAAGTGCCGCAACTCCTCGGTCGTGACGTTCGGCTTCTTCCGGATCACGGTCATGACGGTGAACATGAAGGAATCTCCTTTGCCTGAACATGTGTTCATCTCTGACTTCAGACTACCATGAACGGGTGTTCAGGGCTGGCGGGGTGAGGTGAGATGGGGCCGCACTCCGGCGCGTGTCCACCCTTCGAGTGAAGGTCATCTCGTGCGTGAAGGATAGGGAATACCAGCGGACAACCCACTCGAACCTGGCGTGCTCATAGCCCCGGTCGACGGCTTGGCGCAGCCCTTCAAGGTGGCGGGCCGTGGGCGCACTCCAGCGGGAAACGCGGTGGGCACGATGTGCCGACGAAGCCGTTGGGGTTGGCGGCGCGGTTGGCGACACGTCGCAGCAGCTCGGGATGCACTCCGGCGGCATGGTCATCTCCGAGACGTCGGTCTGGGAGATCGTGTCGCGGGAGTTGTCCGAACTCTTGGGGTTCCGTCCTTCCAAGGCGGAATACGATCGCGGTGCTCTGACGAACTAACGGGCGGGGCGATGATGGGTGTCGTCGGTTCACGCCGCTGTCATCGCGGTCACGATTCTGGCGGTCGCCTCGTCCGCACTGAGCTCCCAGTCCCATTCGGTCTTGTGCAGCCGCAGCGACACCAGACCGTGGTAGGCCGACCACAGCAGCAGAGCCGACGCGAGCGGCCTGCTCGGATCGGCGGCGGCAACGAGCTCGATGATCCGGTTCTGCAGTCGGGGGCCATGCTCGGTGCGTTCGACGGGCACCGGATCGTTGCTTTCGAACAGCAGCTGGTAGGCACCGGGATGGGCCAGCCCCCACCGTACGTAGGCCTGCGCCTGCGCCACGAGGGGATCAGCCCCCTTCGGAGTGTCGGAGATGGCTTGTCCGATGCACTCGACCATGTCCGCGTAGACGACCTCCAGCACCGCCGACCGGAGTTCGGCCTCGGAAGGGAAGTGCCAGTACACCGCCGAGGGTGCGACCTGGCATTTGCGGGCGATCGAGCGAAGCGACGGCACCGCGACAGCCTGCGGCTCGGCCAGCATGGTCACCGCCGCGGCGATCAGGTCGGCGCGGAGGTCTCGGGCATCCATGTGGCCATTGAACACATGTTCAGCTACAGTTGCCACTGAACAGGTGTTCAGGAGCTTGTGGTGGACGGAGACGGTGATGGCTGACAGCAAGACGTTCTTCCTGACCGGCGCCTCACGCGGGTTGGGACGCGCTATCGCCGAGGCGATACTCGCCGCCGGACATCGGGTGGCCCTCACGGCGCGAAATCCCGAGTCGGTCGGCGATCTCGTGGCCGCGCACCCGACCAGCGCGGCGGCATTCGCGCTCGACGTCACCGACGCCTCCGCGGCGCAGGCCGCGATGGACGCGGCCGCCAAACGCTTCGGGGTACCGGACGTGATCATCACCAACGCCGGCCGTGCCGACATCGTCAGCATCGAAGACGTCGACCTGGCGGACATGCACGCCGTGGTGGATACCAACCTGTGGGGCGTGGTGAACGTGGTGAAGGCGGCACTGCCCCTGTTGCGGGAAGCCGGACGCGGCCACTTCGTCCAGATCTCGTCGGTCAGCGGACGCCTCGCGCCCGCGCCCGGGCTGGCGTCCTACGTCGCCGGGAAGTTCGCGGCCGAAGGGTTCCTGGAGGCGCTCGCCCTTGAGGTCGCCGGTTTCGGCATTGCGGTCACCATCGTGGAACCGGGACGCATGGCCACCTCGATCGCGTCGTCCATGACCATTCCGGTGCCCAGCCAGCCATACGCTGCCCTGCTGCACGGGCTCGCCTCGGCCTATGCCGACGGCGCCTCCGCCGGCACCACAGCCGAGAGTGCCGCCCGGTTCGTCCTCGACCTCAGCGCCCTTGACCGACCTCCGCTGCGCGTGCCCCTGGGCGGGGCGGCATTCGAGCGCATCCTCGCCGCTGACAACGAGCGACTGGGTGAACTCCGCGAGTGGGAGAAATTCAGTCGCTCCGCCGACTAGTAGTCAGGAGACAGGAAAATGCGAGAATTCACCGGAAAAGCAGTTGTCATCACGGGTGCGGGATCGGGGATCGGCCGAGGTATCGCCGAGGCCTTTGCCGCGGCCGGGGCCAACCTTGTCGTGGCCGGCATCGACGGAGTACCCCTGTCCGCCGCCGCAGCGCAGCTCCAGCAGGCTTACGGCGCCGAGGTTCTGCCGGTGACCACGGATGTCAGTGACCCTGACGCGGTCGAATCACTGGCCGAGGCGGCCTACGCCCGGTTCGGCTCGGTCGCCGTGTTGTGCAACAACGCCGGGGTGGCCACCATGGGCGCGGCGTGGGAGCAGCCGCTGAGCGACTGGACCTACACGCTCGGCGTAAACTTGTATGGCGCCGTGCACGGGATCCGCGCGTTCGTGCCGCGCATGCTGGCGCACGGTGAGCAGGCACACATCGTCAACGTGTCGTCGATGGGCGGCCTTACCCCGACACCCCAACTGGCCCCGTACTCGGCATCCAAGGCGGCGGTGATCGGTCTCTCGTTGACTCTGCGCGAGGAATTGCTCGCCTTGCAGGCGCCGATCGGTGTCTCGGTGGTCTGCCCGGGTGGAGTGAAGTCCGCGATCATGACCGGAACCGCGGCCCGCTATGCCTCTGGCTCGCTGTCGAAGCAGGCGCAGGAGAATCTCGACCGTTTGGCCGACGTGGTCACCGACGGGATCAGCGGCGACGAAGCGGGGAAAATAATCTTCAACGCCGTTCGGGACAACCAGTTCTGGGTACTCCCCAACGCGGAGTCGATCATCCCTGTCGTTGACGATGAATACCGGGAATTGCTCGGGTCGCTCAACCTGTAAGAATTCGACAAGGTCGATCTGCTGATCGTATCGGGATTCACGACTCCCGGAGGCTTGGCAGGACTCCCTTGTCGAACCGAAAAATAGTGGGCATGTTCAGTTGCTGACCGGTGCCCAGGATTGTATCGGATTCGTTGGAGGTATAAATGGAGATCACTATTGATGTGGATAAGTGCTGTGCGGCGGGGCAGTGCGTGCTGGCCGCGCCGGATATCTTCGATCAGCGCGACGACGACGGGGTCGCGATCCTGCTGGACTCGAATCCGGCCGCGGAACTGCACCAGGCAGCCCGCGATGCCGCCGCGGTATGCCCGGCGATGGCGATTCTGGTGCGGGAATGACCGCGCCGGGAAGCGTGACTGTCGTCGGCGCGGCAGCTGCCGGACTGTCCGTGGTGGAGTCGTTGCGGAATCAGGGCTTCGACGGCCGGATAACGCTGATCGGTGAAGAGCCAGAGCTGCCCTACGACCGCCCACCGCTGTCGAAAGAGATCCTGTCCGGCCGTTGGCCGGACGAGCGAGTGACGTTGCGGGACGCCTCGATCCTCGCCGGCTACGGCCTGGATCTGCGGCTGGGCACGCGCGCGACCGGAGTCGACCCGGTGGCACGGAAGGTGGAACTCTCCTCCGGAGAGGAGGTCTCCTATGACGAGTTGGTGGTGGCGACCGGCGTACGCCCACGCCACTTGCCCGGCGTCGAGGGAATTTCAGGGGTGCACGTGTTGCGAACCCTGGCAGATGCCCGTGTGCTGCGTTCGCGCCTGGTCGGCAAACCGCGACTGGTGATCGTGGGTGCGGGCTTTCTCGGCGCCGAAGTGGCTTCGGTGGCCACTGCACTCGGCGCTGAGGTCACCCTCGTATCGGACCTGGCCGCACCACTGTCGGATGTACTCGGTGCCGATCTCGGCGCGCTGCTGCGCGGTGTCCACCGCGAGCACGGCGTGCGAGTCCTGACCGGGACACAGGTTCGCGAGGTGGTCAAGGCCGACGGTCAGGTCACCGGAGTCCGCCTGGCCGACGGCCGGGTCCTGGACGCGGACGCCGTGCTG
>JAOPWF010000246.1 GCA_025965815.1 Mycobacterium sp. | reverse complement strand
GGGGGCTTGGGCAGCGGCGGCGGCGGCGGTGGCGGCGGTGGCGGACACCACTAGCGGTCAATGACCGACATGGGCACGCCGATCCTTCGCGGTGCGCCCTTGTTCCGTCGTTAGCGCGCGGCGGCCGTCGGGCCGTGGAAGCTGGTCGCGAAGCACCCGGGCCGGTTCGCAGCCTTCGCCAGCCTGCCGGGCGACGGTCCCGATCAGGCGCTCGCCGAGCTGGTGTACGCGATCGACGAGCTCGGGCTTGACCGGGAGGTGCAGACCTACAACGTGGTGGGCCACCACTACGGGATCCGATCCTCGCGCCAGTGTTGGCCGAGCTGGAACGGCAGCAGGTGCCGGTCTTCCTGCGCCCGGTGGACTCCGCGTGTATCGAGGTGCTCTGGTTGGGTCGCCCTAGCTCGATCGTTGAGTTCCCTTTCGACACCGCACGCAACATCACCGACGGGCTCTACACGGGGCTGTTGCAGCGGCATCCGGGCCTTCGACTGATCCTGGCGCACTGCGGTGGGGCGCTGCCGACACTGGGCTGACGAATCGGCGAAAACACCGTGATGGGCCGGGGACCACACACGACGCCGACATCGACCCGCCCATGTCGCAGAAGTGCTCCGTGGCCTCTACCACGGGCCACACTGGCCCCCGGCCGCAACTCACCGCTGCCCACGCTGGAGGTGACCACCGCCGACCATATCCTCTTCGGCACCGACTGGCCCGCCGCCGCCGAACCCATTGTGGTCCGGAACATCGCCAACCTCACCAGCTTCGAAGGCTTCACCTCCGAGCAGCTACGGGGCGTTGAGCGCGAAAAAGCCCTGCGCTTGTTCCCGCGACTCGCTTGACGGGAGCCCCGCGCGCTCACGCGCGACTAACTTTCCGGTTGTGTGGCATGCCTCTGGGCGACTCTTACTGCATGCTGCTTAACTCGTCTTCCGCTCAACCCGACCGCGAGAACGCCTCTGCGAGGGACGACCTACGATCCGGTCAACGGAGTCCTTGAAGGCAGCGGCAGTGAGTCCGCCAGGCATCATCAACCCGACGATGATCAGCGCCACTCCCAGAAGGACGCCTTGGAGACCCTCGGTGGCCCGCAGGACCTCGACGCCGACAACACCGACGGTAGCTGCGGCGAGCGGTCCAAAGACCGAACCAACACCGCCGATGATCGCGTACGCGAGGATGAAGATCGACGGCCAAAGACCCCACGTCTCGGGATGTGCGACGCCGTAATAGTGAGCCGAGAACGCGCCGGCCGCGGTGGTGAAAAATGCCGCGATGACGAACGCGCCCATGCGGTAGCGGGTGAGGTTTATTCCGACTGACTCAGCCAGAACCTCCTCCTGACGAATTGCGGCCAGCACCTTGCCGAGACGGGAGCGGTCAATGCGAAACATGACCCCCATCGTGAGGAGCAGAAGCGCCGCGATGATGGTGTAACGCTCCGGCGGCCCAAACGACACTTCGGTGCCGCCGATGGCGATCGGGTAAGGCGGCGGAATACCGGCGAACCCGCTCGCACCATGAGTAACCTTGGGAGACAAAATGATTACCTCTCGGACCGCGAAGACAAGAACCATCGTGAAGATCGCGAAGTAGACGCCCCGCAAGCGCAGCGCCGGATAACCGACCGCCGCCGCGACCGCGCCACCAAGCGCCGCAGCCGGCAGGGAAACCCAGAATGACAGTCCGAAATCGACCACCAAAATGGCGGAGGTGTAGGCGCCGATCGTCAGGAAGATGCCTTGGCCAAAGCTCCACAGCCCCAGCAGAAGCAACAGCCTGGCGCCGAGCGCGGCGACCGAGAACATCGCGACGGTGACTGCCAGGTGAAGGTAGTACGGGTCGCGCAGCCAGAGCGGGACAGTGAGAATCGCCGCTGCAGCGAGCCCCGCGCGCACCCAGCCTGGCACCCCGTCACGCACGGCCGGAGATCCCCTCGGGACGGACCAGCAAGACGACCAGGACCAGCAGGTAGATGAACAGGTTCGCAACCTCCCCAAGGTAGGTGAAGCCGATCGTTTCGATGGCGGCAAGGGTCACGGCGCCGGCCACGGCGCCGCCGACGCTCCCGAGGCCGCCTATAACTACGATGATGAACATCTTGGGGAGGATGGCGTCACCAACCGCGGGGCTGACGGAGGAAGTCAGCGGCAGAATCAGGCCGCCGGCGAGTGCGGCAAGGCCCGAACCGATTGAGAACCCCAGCGCGGTTATCCGCCGAACACCGATGCCCTGCAAGCGAGCGCCGACTTCGTCATCCGCGACCGCTCGCATGGCGCGCCCCGGCCGCGTCCACTTCAAACACATGAACAGGGCGATGATCAATGTGATCGCCACGCCGACCGCGACGACCTTCTGCCGCGAAATGCTGGTCACTGTCAGGTCGAAACTCCCGGAGATCGCCGGGGCGACAAACTTCTCGTCCGCGCCGAAAGCCAAGACCATCGCGCCGTTAATGGCGAGCAACAGACCCAGCGTGACGATCATGGTCCTGAGCGGGTCGCCGTGCAGTGGCCCGATGAGCAGCGTCTCAAGAACGACCGCGGTGAGCGCGACGCCGAGCGCCGAGACCGCTGCGGCCAGCCACCAGGGGGCGCCGAATACGTCGAACAGGTAGTAGAAACCGAATGCGCCAAGGACATACATCTGCGCATGGGCGAAATTGATGATCCCCATGATTGAAAAAACGAGGGCTAAGCCAATCGCCACCAGCGTGTAGAGCGCACCCAACACGAGCGTGTTGACCAAAGCTTGGATGAGGATCGCCGCGTCCAGTTCCTGCCTCCTTCACCCTGAGGAAGATAGTCCCCCGACCGTCCCAGGATGGCGGCGAGTCGCCCCCTATCACGCGAAATAGGCCGTTCTCACCCGCTCGTCTTGCTCAACCTCGGTGCTGGCGCCTTCGACAACGACTCGCCCCAGTTCGAGGACGTAGGCGCGTTGCGCGATCGATAGTGCCAATCGTGCGTTTTGTTCCACGAGGACGATTCCCACCTCGTATCGCTGCGAGATACTGCGGATGATTTCGGTGATTTCTCTGACCACCAAGGGTGCGAGCCCGATCGACGGTTCGTCGAGGAGAAGCAGACGAGGCTTGGTCATGAGTGCGCGGCCAATGGCCAACATCTGTTGCTCACCTCCACTGAGACTTCCGGCGCGCTGCCGTCCCCGTTGGCCCAGGATGGGAAAGTGCTCGATCACAGTGGCCAGGTCGGCGCCGGCGGACTCCCGTTTGCGGACGTAGCCGCCAATCTTGAGATTTTCACGGGTCGTCATTGAACCGAAGAGCCGTCGTCCCTCTGGTACCTGCGCGATTCCGCGCCTTACGATCTCTTCCGGCGCCAGTCTGTCTATGCGGTGACCAGCGAACCAGATCTCGCCGCTTGCCGGGCGAACGATCCCCGAGATAGCACGGAGCAGACTGGTCTTTCCAGCTCCGTTTGGCCCTACGATGGCGACGACCTCTCCCTTCCGGACGTCAATCGACACATCTGTGAGCGCGAGGCCTTGGCCGTAACCGACGCTGAGGTGGGAGACGGCAAACCAGCGGTCGGCTGGGCCGATGTATTCCGGGGCGCTCTCGGGCCGTTTGCGCCGGTTCATGGCGCGGCCCCGAGGTAGGCGTCGATGACGGCCGGGTCGTTGCGGACGTGCGCGGGTGGACCTTGGGCGAGGACCCGGCCGAAATTGAGCACCAAGACACGGTCACAGATGTTCATGATGAACGGCATATTGTGTTCGACGACAACGACGGTAATGCCGCGGGCGGTGAGCGCTGTGATGTTGGTGAGCATCAGGTCGATCTCACGTCGATTCATACCGGCCACCGGCTCGTCCAACAGGACCACCTTCGGGTCGGTGGCAAGAATGATCCCGATACTGAGAGCCTTCTTCAGTCCGTACGGGAGCAGGCCGGTCCGGTCGTGCTGATGCGCCTGCAAGCCAACGGATTCCGCGATATCTCTGGCCAGCCGCTCTTCGTTTCCGGCGGCGCGCCTGGCTCGCGGGCTAGAACAGATTTCACCGACGAACGATGGTCTGTGCCGGAGGTGACACCCAACAGCGATGTTCTCCAGGACTGTCATTTCCGGGAAGACGGTCGTCAGCTGGAAGGTTCTGACGATGCCCTGCTCGACAACGGTGCGCAAAGGCTTTCCCGTAATGGGCTTTCCGCGGTGGTGGACCTCGCCCCCATCTGGGGGATAGGAGCCGCTGACAACATTGAGTAGGGTCGTCTTACCCGCTCCGTTGGGGCCGATAACGCCGAACGTCTCCCGTTGGCGGACTGCGAAGGAGACATCGTCGAGAGCCATGAGGCCCCCGAATTTCTTGGTGATGGAGCTGACGGCGAGCTCAACCTCGCCGTCAGGTCGGCCCTGGGGGGAGTCCATCAGATTCACTTCGTGTAGTCGAGAACCGCGATGGTGCGGTACTCGCCGTCCTTGAACTGGTTGAGGGCGATTGGTGTCGTCAGCTCGCGCGGCCGGCCGTACTCGGCTTCGCCGCCAAGGACCACCATCGGGGATCCCGCCACGAACGGCGTCTCGACGGTTGTGTGTGCCATCGCCTTGAGGATCGCGTCCGGCTTGTCAATAGCTCCGGAATTCTTGATCGCCTCGAGTGTGAACTTGGCCTCCGTCCAGAACAAGACCCCCTGCGCGGCGTCCCAGTCCCCGGAACACTTGCTTTCATAGGCACGGCGGTAATTCTCCAGTTCCTTGCTGCCCGGATAAGTGGAAAGTTCCGCCTGGTACATGCCGTCGGCAGCGTTTGCCCCTGCGCCCTTGACGACATTCTCAAGGGACTGGGAGGCAACGTCGCTCGCGATCACACCGTGATAGCCAAGCTGCCTCAGTGTGCTGACAATCGCCGGCGCGTCTCCGCCGAGGGAGCCGAGGACGATCACATCGGGATTGGCTTGAATGGCGGGTGCCACAATGGATGCGAAGTCGACGGCGCCTGCTTGGTAAAAAGCGTCGCCCTTCCACTCAACGCCGAGCCCCGTGAGCGACTGCTGTGCCCACGCTGCGTTATTGCGGTCGAACTGGAGATCGAAGGCGACGTGGTAGGCGCTCTTGATCTTCGGTTCCTGCTTGAGCAGAAGGTTGAAAAAGGGCTTGCCGATCAAGTTCGGGCTGGGCCACGTCCCAACGACGAACCTGTAGGGCTCCTTGAGGAACTGTTTGTTGCCGGTCGAGTCGATCAGTAGAACGCCCGCGTCCTCGGTGACCGGCACGATGATCGGATCACCAGGATCGCCGACCGTTTTGACGACCGCCACTTTGTCTTTGTAGACCTCCTTCTCAATCGCAGACCGCGTCACAGTGGGATCCCACTTGTTGTCGTCGACGACGAGTTTGATCGGGTACCGCTTGCCGCCCACTTCGAGCCCGCCGGCGCGGTTGTACTCCTCGGTCACCACCTCCCATGCGCATTTCGGGGGAATGCCAAAGGGCGCGCCGGCGCCGGTCAACGGGACGTTTAATGCGATTGGCAGCTCCCCGGGGTTCCCGAACGTACCCATCCCGCCATGCCCTGTGCAGGCGGTCGCACCCGCGAGCAGCAGTACCGCGAAAATACCTCCCTGACATGCAATCTGCCCATGCAACAGCCTCCTTCCACAGGTGTGTGGCGGATGCGGGCGACGGATCGTCAATCGGCGTCCTCAGCCAGGTCTAGCTCCAGGGGGAGCTGCGCGGTGATCTGGGTCCCGTTGTCGGCACCGCTGCGGACGTGGATCGAGCCGCCCAGAGCCTCGACACGGTCGTTGAGGCCGACCAGGCCGCTACCGCGCGCCGGATCGGCCCCGCCGACGCCGTTGTCGCGGATCGACAGCAGCACGGTGCCGTCGCTCGTCCAGAGCGCAACCTCAATATGCGACGCCTGCGCGTGCTTCGCCGCGTTGGCCAGGGCCTCGGATGCAATGAAGTACGCCGCGACCTCGATCGGCTCGGGGAAGCGCGCCTCCGTCGTGATGTCGAGCTCGACCGGAATCGCCGAGCGGCGTGTGAGCGTTCGTAACGCCGGACCGAGACCGCCGTGGGAAAGGATCGCCGGGTGGATTCCTCGCGAAATCTCCTGCAACTCGGCGACGGCATCCCGCAGCCCGGTCGCGATCTGAGACAACTCGGTCCGAATGTCGCTGCGGTCGGGGGGCAGACGGGCCTCCGTGTTGCGCGCCGTCAGTGCAAGCGAGACCAGCCGCTGCTGCGTGCCGTCATGGAGGTCTCGCTCGATCCGACGGCGGGTATCGTCGGAAGCGGCGACAATCCGGCGGCGTGAGGCGGCGAGTTCCGAGGCGCTGGCCGCATTTGCGATCGCTGTTGCGGCCAGCTCAGCGAACTTCTCCAGGCGGTCCTCGGTATCCAGCGGCAGCGACTCATCGCCGGCCACAACGGTTACTGCG
>JAOPWF010000229.1 GCA_025965815.1 Mycobacterium sp. | reverse complement strand
CGGCATCGGCGCGCTCGCGGCCGGGTGCTCGGTACTGCTCAAGCCGTCCGAGCGCACCCCGTTGACCGCCGAGTTGCTGCTGCGCGGTTGGCTCGATTCGGGCGCACCCGAGGTGCTCGGGCTGGCGCAGGGCGCGCGTGAGGTGTCCGAGGCGGTTATCGACAACTCCGACTACATCCAGTTCACCGGCTCGTCGGCCACCGGCGTCAAGGTGATGGAGCGCGCGGCCCGCAGACTCACCCCGGTCAGCCTCGAACTCGGCGGCAAGGATCCGATGATCGTGCTGGAGGACGCCGACATCGACCTGGCCGCGCATGCGGCGGTGTGGGGCGCGATGTTCAACGCCGGGCAGACCTGCGTGTCGGTGGAACGCGTCTACGTGCTCGAGTCCGTCTACGACCAGTTCGTCGACGCGGTGGTGCGGGACGTGACCAATCTCAAGATGGGGGCCGGCAATGGTTACCACTTCGGCGCGCTGATCGACGAGCAGCAGGTTGCCGTCACCGAACGCCATGTGCGCGAGGCGATCGCGGCCGGTGCGAAAGCCCTGACCGGTGGTGAGCGGACGTCCGGATCGGGCAGCTTCTACCCGCCAACCGTGCTGGTCGACGTGGACCACTCGATGGCCTGCATGACCGAAGAGACGTTCGGCCCGACGCTGCCGATCATGAAGGTCGCGACCGTTGAAGAGGCCGTCCGGCTCGCCAACGACAGTCCCTACGGGCTGAGCGCCTCGGTGTTCTCCAAGGATGTCGAGCGCGCCAACGAGGTTGCGGTGCAACTGGATTGCGGTGCTGTCAACGTCAACGACGTCATTTCCAACCTGATGTGCACCACCGCGCCGATGGGCGGCTGGAAGACTTCGGGTATCGGTGCCCGGTTCGGCGGCGCCGACGGTGTGCGCAAGTTCTGCCGGCAGGAGACCGTCGTTGCGCCGCGCACCAACGCCGGCGCGGGTGGGAACTACTACAACAATTCGCAGAAGGCGCTGGCCCGGATGAACAAGCTGATGACCAAGATGGCACTCATCCGGCCGAAGCGCACAGCGAAGTAAGGTTGTCCTGTCAGAAACGCGCCCGCGTGAACGCCATGCGCCACGTCCTCGGTAAGTTCGACTACGACGATAGAGACCATGGGGTTGTCGGTGTGGCCGACCACCTCATTGTGGAACGCGCCCTGTCCGACTGACACCGGGCGCGTCCCCGCGAAGGAGGGCGGCGTGCGGTTTGTGGCGACGCTGCTGTTGTGGCTCGTCACGACGGTTGCACTGGCCGTGGCGATCCCCGCCGCGTGGGCTCAGAAGAACATCGTCGACGAGGACGGATACGTCGCGTTGGCCGCGTCGGCCGCGAAGGATCCGCAAGTGCAGGGTGCGATGGCATCCGAACTCGGCTCGCAGTTAGCAGCACTGGCGGGGAACAGCGGGTACGACGTCAGCGGCGATCTGCTGCGCGGAGCGGCGGGCGCGTATACCGCCAGCTCGGTCTTCCCCGGTCAGTTCGCCGACGCCAACCGGATCGCGCACCGTTGGATGTTCACCGGCGCCGTCCAGCAAGCCGACGCGTCGGGGCGCTGGGAGGTCGACCTGTCGCCGATGCTGGCGGACAGCTCGTTTCAGCAGACGCTGCAGAACTTTGGGATCAAGGCGCCGTCGACGTTGCAGGTCCCGCTCACCGAGAACGTGTCCGACGCGGTGCGGCCCGGAAAGCTGCGGCCGCTGGCCACCTGGGGTCCGTGGGTGAGCATCGGAGCGACGGTCCTGGCCGGGATCTTCGCGCTGCTGACGCTGGCGGTGGCCCGGGCAAAGGGCAAGGCGCTCGCCGCGCTCGGTGTCTCGGCGCTGCTCGTCGGCGCCGGCGGGTGGGCCGCACTCGAGGTCGGACGCCGGTACATCAACGACGCGCTGAACCAGACCAGCGGCGACATCCGACTGGTGGCCGACGCGATGGTCAACCACGCCGAGGGCAGCCTGCACCAGTGGCTCAACCTCACGCTGGCCGCCGGAGGGGTGCTGGTGGTGTTCGGTGTCATCGTCACGATGTTGGGCAGCCTGCGCAGCTAAATTCCCGGGTCGCCCCGGCCCTCCGACACGACTAGGAAAGGTCGCCGGTCCCCAGCACCGCCGCGCCGATCTTCAGCGCGGCATCCACCACATCGCGCCGCTGTGCGGCGGGCGTGCGGGCGAGCGCTTCGGAGAGCATGGCGCGCACCGCGCCGATGATGGCGGCACCCGCGAGCCCGGCGTCGATGCCCGGCGACAGTTCACCGGCGCGCTGGCCGGCGCGGATATTGCGTCCGGCTGCCTCGCCCTGTGCGCGGGTCCGCGCCGCGTCCACCGCCGCGGCGGCGGGCTCGCGGAGCAGGCCGCAGGCGACTGCGCGACCCAACGGATAGTCGTAGAAGAAGGCGATCTCGCGTTCCAGCCGCAGGGCCTCGCGGCGAGCCCAGGTGCTGCCAGGAACGTCGCGGCGTCCGAAGACGCGGTCCTCGTAGCTGTCGTAGAAGTCCTCGACGACGGCCGCCACCAGACCGTCACGCCCGTCGAAGTACCGGTACAGCACGCTGGGTGCGACGCCGGCGGCCACGGCGATCCGGGCCACCTCGACGGTGCCGTGCGCGGCCAGATGCTCGGCGGCGACATCGAGCAGTCGCTGCCGGGTGGCCAGACCCTTCGCGGTGAGCGGGCGCGTCACGGCACGATGACGTGCGACGGGTCAGGACGGCGACCCGGTGGTGCCTGGCTGTAGTCGCCCCACGGCCTGTCGCGCCGCTCGATGGCCGCCCGAACCCCTTGGCTCCCCGCGGTTTCGATGAACTCCAGCGCCTCGGGGGTGTTGCGCATCAGACCGTCGAGGATGCCGCCGAGCACCTGCGTCGAGGCCAGCCCCATGTTCTCGTAGGCCTGGTTGACGATCAGCTTCTGCGCCCGCAACTGGGAGAGCGGGATCCGCGCCAGCTGGCCGGCCACCTCGGCGACGCGCTCCTGAAGCCGATCGAACGGCACGGCCTCGTTGATCAGCTCGACTGCGGCGGCCTCGGTACCGGTGAGCGGCTGGCCGGTCAGCGCGTGCCACTTCGCCTTCGACAGGCTCAACCGGTAGAGCCACATCCCGGTCAGGTACGAACCCCACATCCTGCTGTACGGGGTGCCGATGACGGCGTCGTCGCTGGCGATGACGATGTCGGCGCACAACGCGTAATCACTCGCACCGCCGACGCACCAGCCGTGCACCTGCGCGATCACGGGTTTGGACGCCCGCCAGATTGCCATGAACTTCTGCGTCGGGCCGGTCTCCCGCGCGGTCGCAAAAGCGAAATCCTTCCCGGGGTCCCATGTTCCGTCCGTGTTCATCGCCTCGGCCCAGTGCTGGAAGCCGCCGCCGAAGTCGTAGCCGCCGGAGAAGGCGCGCCCGGCGCCGCGCAGCACGATCACCTTGATCTCCGGGTCACGTTCGGCCAGCCCGATCGCCACCTCGATCTCGTCGGGCATCGGCGGAACGATGGTGTTCAGCCGCTCGGGCCGGTTCAGCGTGACGGTGGCAACGGCGCCCTCCGTCTTGTAGAGCAGTGTCTCGAACTCCGTGGCGGACATAGCAGAAGTGAAGTCACTTCTCTTTTGCCTGTCAAGGGGTCAGCCGTCGAGCGTTCGGTGCAGGAACGCGTAGCTCAGCGCCGCCTTGAACGCCGCTTGCGCATTATCGGCGGCGCCGCCGTGGCCGCCCTCGATGTTCTCGTAGTACCGGACCCGATGGCCCGCGGCCTCCAGCGCCGCCGTCATCTTGCGGGCATGGCCCGGGTGCACCCGGTCATCGCGGGTAGACGTGGTCATCAGCAGCGCGGGGTAGCGCCGGTCCGACGTAATGTTCTGGTACGGGGAGTATTCGGCGATGAACTCCCAGTCGTCGGGATTGTCGGGATCGCCGTATTCGGCCACCCACGAGGCACCCGCGAGCAACAGGTGAAACCGTCGCATGTCCAGCAGCGGCACACTGCAGACCAGCGCGCCGAACAACTCCGGATACTGCGTGAGCATGATGCCCATCAACAGGCCGCCATTGCTGCCGCCCTGCGCGCCGAGCTGCTCGACAGTAGTGATGCCACGGTCCACGAGGTCCGCGGCCACCGCGGCGAAGTCCTCGGCGACCAGATGCCGGCCCTCGCGCATCGCCTGGGTGTGCCAGCCCGGACCGTACTCGCCGCCGCCACGGATGTTGGCCAGCACATACGTACCGCCGCGGGCCAGCCACAGCCGCCCCAGCACGCCGTCGTAACCCGGGGTCCGCGACACCTCGAAGCCGCCGTAGCCACCGAGCAGGGTGGGTCCCGGCCCGGTGCGGTCCTGATGGCCGACGACGAAGTAGGGGATGGCGGTGCCGTCCGCCGAGGTCGCGAAACGCTGGGTGACGGTGATGTCGTGGGCCTCGAAGAAGGCGGGTGCGGACTTGATCTGCTGTAGCGGTCCGCCCGCCGTACCGTGCAATAGCCGTGACGGCGCGTCGAATCCGCTGGAATCCAGGAAGATCTCGTCGCCCAGTTCGTCGGTGGCGACGATCACCGTGTTGTTGTTTTCCGGCACGTCAGACTGCGGGTACCTCCCGCTTGCGGGGGACGGTTCGGCGGTCCAGCTGCCCGGTGTGACGACCTCGACGCGGCTGGCCACATCGGCCAATGTGACGATGATCAGCTTGTCCCGCGTCCACGCGTACTGATGCAGCGCCGTGTGCTCGTCAGGTTCGAACACCACCTGCAGTTCGGCTGTGCCGGCGAGGAATTCGTCGTAGTCAGCCACCAGCAGCGAGCCGGCCGGGTAGCTGGCGGTGCCGGTCAGCCAGTCGGTGCGCAGCTCGATCAGCAGCCACTGCCGGTGCACTGAAACGGTCGCGTCGGTGGGCGCGTCGATGCGGATCAGCTCTGGGTTTTCCGGGCCGCCCCGCAGCTCGTACACCTCGTCGTTGAAGAAGTCGACGGCGCGGCGCAGCATCGTCCGCTCGTAGCCGGGGGTGCGGTCCACCGAGGCCGCCACGATCACGTCGGTGCTCGCGGCCGAGAAGAGCAGGTCGGCCTCGAACAGCGGTTCGCCCCGCCGCCAGCGTTTCACCAGCCGCGGGTAGCCGGAGTCGGTCAGCGAGCCCTCACCGAAGTCGGTGCCGACCAGCACAGTGTCTTCGTCTTCCCAGCTGATCTGGGTCTTGGCCTCCGGCAGCTCGAACCCGTCGTGCAGGAATTCCCTCGTGCGCATATCGAATTCGCGGACGATCGCGGCGTCCGAGCCGCCACGCGACAGGCTCACCAGTGCCCGGGTGTGATGCGGTTCGATGACGTCGGCGCCGGCCCAGACCCAGCTCTCGCCGTCCGCGGCGGCGAGCGCATCGACATCGATGACGACGTCCCATTCGGGACTGTCCGTTTGGTAGCTCTCCAGCGTGGTCCGGCGCCACAGCCCACGCGGGTTGGCCGCGTCGCGCCAGAAGTTGTAGAGGTAGTCGCCGCGGCGCAGCACGTACGGGATGCGGGCGTCGGTGTCGAGCACCTCCAGCGCCTCCGCCCGCATCTGTTCGAAGCCGTCGTCAGACAATTCCGCCAGGGTCGGTTCGTTGTGCTGACGCACCCAGTCCAGCGCGTCGTCACCGGCGATGTCCTCGAGCCACAGGTACGGGTCGTCGGGCTGTTGATCGGCCATGGCAGTCATTCTGGTCGCAGCGGTAGTGTGAGCTGTGTTACACCACGGAGCCGCCCCGCCGGCGACATCAGATCAAGACGAACAGGAATGGCGCATGACCGTCTACGCACGTCCGGGTACCGCGGGTTCGCTGATGTCGTTTCAGTCCCGCTACGGGAATTTCATCGGCGGTGAATGGACTCCGCCTGCCGGTGGTGAGTATTTCGAGAATCCGACCCCGGTTACCGGGCAGATCTTCACTGAGGTGGCCCGGTCCACCGAGGCCGATATCGATACGGCGCTGGATGCCGCGCACGGCGCGGCGGAGGCGTGGGGGAAGACCGCGCCGGCGGAGCGGGCGGGGATCCTGAATAAGATCGCCGACCGGATCGAGGAGAATCTGGAGTCGATCGCGTTGGCCGAGGCGTGGGACAACGGCAAGCCGATCCGCGAGACGCTCAATGCCGACATTCCGTTGGCGGTCGATCACTTCCGGTATTTCGCGGGGGCGATCCGCGCGCAGGAGGGCTCGCTGAGCCAGATCGACGAGGACACCGTGGCCTATCACTTCCACGAGCCGCTGGGTGTCGTGGGCCAGATCATCCCGTGGAACTTCCCGATCCTGATGGCGACCTGGAAGCTGGCGCCGGCGCTGGCCGCGGGCAACGCGGTGGTGCTCAAGCCGGCCGAGCAGACCCCGGCGTCGATCCTGTATCTGATGTCGCTGATCGGGAATCTGCTGCCCGCCGGGGTGCTCAACGTGGTCAACGGGTTCGGCTACGAGGCGGGCAAGCCGCTGGCACCCAGGTGCAGCCCGGCGACTTTGCGGTGCGCCCGGACGGCATCTTCTTCCTCAACGCCACCCCACCCTCGGTGCTGGGAAACTGGGTGCAGTTCCAGGTCGTCGAGGCTAAAGAAGTAACCTAGGCGCTCGGCGCCCGTGACG
>JAOPWF010000226.1 GCA_025965815.1 Mycobacterium sp. | reverse complement strand
TGTCGGCCGCAGACAACGCCGGCGCCGCCCCCTCGAGCGGAGCCCACACCCGGGTGACCTTCGCCGACGGCCACACCGCGCCCTTCACCGTGGTCGCCACGGATCCAACGACCGACATCGCTGTCGTTCGGGCACAGGGCGCCGCTGGGCTGGCCCCAATCACGATGGGCTCGTCAGCCGACCTTCGCGTGGGTCAGCCGGTGGCGGCGGTGGGATCCCCACTGGGATTGGAGAACACGGTCACGACGGGCATCATCAGCGCGCTGGACCGCCCGGTGTCCAGTGTCGTTGCCGGTTCGAGCAGCCAACCAACAGCGATCGACGCCATTCAAACCGACGCCCCGATCAACCCCGGCAACTCGGGCGGCGCGCTCGTCAATGCGCATGGCCAGCTTGTCGGGATGAACTCGGCGATCGCGTCGTTGGGCAATTCGTCGGTCGTACAGAGCGGTTCGATCGGCCTTGGCTTCGCGATTCCTGTCGATGAAGCCAAGCGCGTCGCCGACGAACTCATTGCCACGGGCAAGGTGTCGCATGCTTCCCTAGGCGTGCAAGTGGGTAACGACACGAGCGTCCACGGCGCTCCGATCGTCGGAGTCACCAGCGGCGGCCCTGCCGCGGTGGCAGGCCTGTCCGCCGGCACGGTGGTTACGAAGGTTGACCGACAAGCGATCGGCAGCGTTGACGCATTGGCCGCGGCCGTGCAATCGAAGGCGCCCGGCGACACGGTCACCGTCGACTATCTCGATCCCTCGGGTGCCACCCGGACCACCCAAATCATGCTTGGCACGGATCACGGTCAGCAGTCATAAGAATTCCTGCTGGCAGGAAGGCCTAGATGGAAGACAGCGCCGGCGACATCCGTGACTCAGAGTGCCATCGTGGGAACAATGACATCGTCAGGTGCCCGCCACTGACCGCGACAAAATTCGCTCCGTCGTGACTGCCCGATGACTACCGCACACTCTAGCGAACCGTGAGGATCGAATGTCTGAAACCGTCATTGAGCACGTCCTTGGGCGCCTGAAAGCCATTGGCATAGAACACATCTTCGGGGTTCCGGGAGATTACGCCTTCTCGGTGCAGGATGCCATCGTCCACGATCCGCACATCCACTGGGTTGGGTGTTGCAACGAACTGAACGCCGCGTACGCCGCAGACGGGTACGCCCGCATTCATGGCGTGGGCGCAGTGAGCACGACCTACGGCGTGGGTGAACTCAGCGCCATGAACGGCATCGCGGGCGCCTACGCCGAGCACCTTCCCGTCTTCCACCTGGTCGGCACACCAACCATTGCCGCGCAGACCAGCCGCGCCCTTGTTCACCACACGTTGGGTGATGGTGAGTTCGACGTCTTCCGCAAGATGGCCGAACCGGTTGTGTGCGCCAGCGCGGTCATGTCCCCGCACAACGTGGCGTACGAAACCGAGCGCCTCATCACAGCGGCGCTCTACCATTGCCGGCCCGTCTACATGGCCTTTCCGTCCGATCTCGCCAACGCGCCCGTCCTCAGCAGCGCCCAACCGATCGATCCGCCGCGCAGCGATCCGGCATCACTGCAGTCGGCGATCGACGCGGTTCTTGCCGTGCTGTCGGACGCAAAGAGCGCGTGCGTTCTCCCCGGGCTGGTGGCCATGCGAGCCGGCCTGAGCAGCACACTGCAGTCATTCGTCGATGCCGCCGGTCTGCCGTTCGCGACGATGTTCGCCGACAAGTCGGTCCTCGACGAGCAGCACCCGGCCTACCTCGGCCTCTACGACGGCCGACTGACGAACGAGGCGGTCCGCACGTTCGTTGAGTCGTGTGACTGCGTCGTCCTGGTCGGAACCCGGATGACCGATTTCAACAGCGGCGCGTTTACCGCGCGCCTCGACCCGCAGCAGACGATCGACATCGGCCATCACCACACAACAGTCGGTACAGAGGTCTACCCGAATGTCGAAATGGGCGACATCCTCAATGAATTGACCCGCCTTGTCACACCACCGAGGCAAGACGCCCGAATCGATCCGACGCCGGTCCAGCCCATCGTCGGCAGCGAAGACGGTCCCATCACCGCGGAAGCCCTCTATCCCCGTTGGGCCGACTTTCTCAAGCCGGGCGATATCGTGATCGCCGAAACCGGCACCGCGTCAATGGGGTTGGCATATTCCCGGATGCCTACGCGCGCCACCTTCCAAAACCAGACCCTGTGGGGGTCTATCGGGTGGGCGACACCCGCCGCGCTCGGCGCGGCAGTGGCGGCCCCCGAGCGCCGCGTCATCCTCATCACCGGCGACGGATCCCACCAGCTGACCGCCCAGGAAATCAGCCAGCTTGGGCGCCGCGGACTGAAGCCGATTGTCTTCGTACTCAACAACTCCGGCTACCTCATTGAGCGACTGCTGTGCGCGGACCCCGGCACCACCTACAACGACATCGCATCCTGGCGCTACACGGAGCTACCGCACGCGCTCGGTTGCGACAACTGGTTCACCGCTCGCGTCGCCACCTGCGGTGAACTCGACCACGCGCTGAAACAAGCGTCCCAAGGCGACACGGCCGCTTACATCGAAGTCCTCACCGACACCTACGCAGCGCCGCCCCTGGCGGTCAACTTGCACACCAACATCAAAACGCTCTACCAATCGTGACACAGGAGCGGACGGCATCCTTCGACTCCCGTGTGAGGACGTCGCTGACCCCGGCCGGTTTGTTACACGGCGCGGTTGGGCGACTGCGAGCGCGTGACCCTGACTGCGATGCGCTGCACCGTGCGGTCCGGGCGGCGATCATCGTTCCGCTGGCGGCCGCGGTGAGTTTCTTCGTCGTGGGCGGCTCCCAAGCACCACTTTTCACGATCATCGGCGCGTTCTGGTTGATGGTGTTGGTCGAATTCCCGGGAGACCGGCGGCGGCGTGCGCTGGCCCACTGCGGCGTGGGATTCAATGGGGCCGTTCTGATCACGCTCGGCACCCTGGTGGCTCCCGTGCCGTGGCTGGCGGTGACGTTGATGTTCGTGCTGGCTGTGGCGGTGACGCTGGCCGGTGTGCTCAGCGACACGATCGCCGCCGGACAGCGCGTGACGCTGTTGGCCTACGTGCTACCGGTGTGCACTCCGATCGGACCCATCGACGAGCGGCTGTTGGGCTGGGCCATCGCACTACTCGTCTGCGTGCCGGCCGCGTTGTTTGTCCTTCCGCCGCGCCACCACAGCGACCTGCGTCGTCACGCGGCGCGGGTGTGCGGTGCGCTGGCCGACCGGCTGGAGGGCATCGGGTCGGCGTCGGATGTGTCGCGGACGATGGAGGCATTGCGGGCCAGCTTCTTTGACGCCGACTTCCGGCCGGTCGGCTTGACCGCGGGCAGTCGAGCCCTGGCGCGGGTGGTCGACGACCTGGAATGGGTCGCGGACCGCGTCGATGAGCACACCGGCGCTGCCCTTGCGGACATGAAGGAGCCCGCCGTCGAGGTGTTACGTTTCTGCGCCCGCGTGCTTGATGTTTGCCGCGTCTCCGAGCGCGCGGGGGACCGTGCCCAGCTTGAAGTCGCGCTGACCGGGCTGCGGTCGTCGGCACGTGGGCGTTACCGCGAGGACATCGT